>NZ_JADNHD010000004.1:0-160696 GCF_015553695.1 Ruminococcus sp. BSD2780120874_150323_B10 | reverse complement strand
CAGCTCATTTCCTATTCCCTGCTCTGTAAGTGGTTTCGGATTGCCGTACTTCCTCTTGATAAGCTGCTCTATGCGGAACTCTATCAGACCGAGGACAGAAAGAAATGTACCGTGTGCGGCGCGTTCTTTGCGTCCACCTCTAACAGCGTCAAATACTGCCCGGACTGTCGGAAGCGGATTACCCGCAGACAGGCAGCCGAGCGCATGAGAAAACGGCGCGCTCTTGTTACGCGGTAAGGGCGAAAAAAGCCTTGTTTTACAGGCTTCTGACAACCGTTTCCTCATAGGGCAAGGGCTTTATACCTTTTCCCTTAAAAACGGCGTTCTACTGCGTAACATTTCAGAACTGCACCCATAAGAAAACCGGGGCGCGGATAGTCTTTACTGACTGTCTGCGTCCCGGTTTTTCCTTTGCTATTTTTCCATGTTGATTTGAGGGGTTGCGCCCTTATCTGTGGTAAGTAAACGGTATATCGTAAGGGGGATATACCATGCAGCCACGACGAGCCGCCATATCAAAATGACCCCACCGATAATGCCGCCCAAAATGAAGTTGAGGGCAATGATACCCACCGTTCCGGCTATGTCATACCCATGCGGTACAAGCCATACGAACATACGGCGAATACCAAAGGGAATACCGCAGCACAGCCACACATAAAAGTAATTGGTCTGCCCGTCCTCTGTAAAGACGTTCTTAAACATGAAGAATAAAAACAATGCGATAACGGCGGGCAAAACGGTTCTCTTAAAAAAGTCTTTCCAAATTTCCCCGCGTGTCATGGTATCACTCCTTTTCTATTGGGAATTGTGGGATAGCTTCTAACAGTTTCAGTATGAGCGTTTGCCGTAAATCGTCGTCGATTTCCTCTTTTACGCTTCCGTCCGGCTGACGCTTTTTTACCATTGCAAGGCGGTTGATTTCGTCACCGTAACAAGCAAGCACTTTTTCCAACGCCCATTTTTCGCCCGCAACGGCGGCGCGTATCGTTTCATAGTCCGGCATTTCCTGTTCCATTCTCTGACACTTCCTTTGCTGAAAATGTATCACTTTGGTATGTAACTACTGTTTTTGATAGGAACTATTATATCATACAAGTATGAACAAAGCTACTCCCCGCGTTCTTTTCCTTTTTCCCGTTCCGGTTCTCTTGGCTGCCGTAAAATGCTGTCTATGTTCTGTTTGATAACGTCGTACTCTTTGACCTGTTTTTTCAGTCTGCCATAGTCGGCGTAAAGGGCTTCTTTCTGTTCCTGGAGCTTTTCATATTCCGATTGCAGCGCGGTGAGGTTCGGGAGCTTGGAAACGCCCGCCGCCTTTAATGCCTTTGCCGCTGCTTCATGCAAGATGATTTCGCGCTCATGGGCTGCCCGGTAACTGTCCTTATTTCTTGCTTTGCGGTATGCGTCATAGGCGGGTTTTGTCTTTTGGAACGCGGAAACATTCTTGATAAGCACCGCCATATCTACAAGCCGTTTTTCCGCGCTCTTTAATGCGTCTGCCGCCTGTTCGCTCTCTGTCTGTATCTCTGCGATTTTTGCGGTCAAGTCGGTGTATTGTTCAATCTTGTGTTCCGTAATAAAATTCATGGTCTTAGCTGCCTGTTTCAGATTGTGGATTTTCGCCCATTGTTCATAACCCCGGCTCTGCGCCGCCTTGATACTGTTTTCAATATCAATGAGCAGGGACACGCCGCGTTCTGTCTTGGGAGCTTTGGCGGTGCGGGTACGCTTGCCCTCTATCCGTTCCCGGATTGCTTCCTCTGTATAATCTGCGCCGAGGGTTTTCAAACGGGTAAACCGTTCCTGTCCCGGAACCAAACAGGACACATATTTTCCCCGTTTGATTGTGAAGCCTTCTGCCTGTAACCGCGCGAGCAATTCTTCAAAGTCGGACACTTGGGGGATAAGGGTATCGACGGCAAGTTTCAATTTTGCTTTGGCGGTTTTCTCTTTCTTATACACCGCATAATTCTTTCCCTTGCCGCCTTTCTCCGGCACAAGGACGGACAAGCCGTTTTCCCGGCACAGCCTGTCGCTGATGTTGCGTATTCCGTAATAGGTGCGCTTGTTGGAAACATACTTGTGGTAGTCTACAAAGTTTACCGCACAAAAAATGATGTGGTTATGGATATGCCCTTTATCTATGTGAGTGGTAAGGACGTATTCATATTGCCCCTTTGTTACCGCGTCGGCAAGCTGTTTTCCGATTTCATGGGCTTTCTCATAATCGACTTCCCCCGGCTCAAAAGATTGTATCAAATGGTGTGCGAGGTTGTTTCCTCTGTCAAGAGCTTGCGACAATGTAAATCCGAACTCAATATCTGCCGTTTCATAGCTGCACCCGAACGAGGACACCAGCATTTTCCCGTCCGTCTTGTTCGGGTTTTGGATATAGTCAAGGGCTTTTTTTAACGTGCTTTTAATAGGCTTAATCTTTGTAACCGCCATATCTCCGCAAGCACCTCCTTGATTTCTTCTATATCCTCTTGGTAGACGCTGCCCGTCGCATTGACGCGCTTTGCAATCTGATTGACATTGACCCCGATTTTCTGTATCTCCGCTGTCATAGCTTTTATGTCGGCATGGTCTATCTGAATGATATACCCGTCGATTGCCATTTTCCGCAAGTAGGCTTCCATGTTCCGGGTAGGGACGAGCTGCATTTTCTGTTCAATGAACGCCCGTTCTTCCTCTGTTACTCTGAATTTAATTTGTACTGTCCGTTTCCTGCCGTTCATCGGCTCACACTCCTTTCCATTCCGAGGGTTTGGGACACTTCCCAACAAGCAATTTTCAACCGACGCGCCGCAGCGCAGGAGGGCGAAAATACGGAAAGGGTACCCCTTTCCTATGCTTGCTAAGAAACTTTCTCCCTTTATCCCTACTACATGGAAAATCTGATTTTGCCAAAGCAGGACAAAAGAAAAACGCCGCAAACTGCGACGTTTCAAACTGCTTTTTCTATGAAGAAACGAGGGAACTTTATTCCCCCGTTGTTTCGTTGTTGGCTTCCTCAATCCCTTTTGCGGTAGCTGACAGGATTTTCAAATCCTTTTCGCTCATGCCGTCGAGCATGGTATCAAGCTGACGGCGGCGTGTGGACTTTTCCTGTTCCCGTTCCGGGAAAAAGAACTGGTCTACCGATACGTCAAGCAGGGTTACAAGCTCATACAAAATCTGCAAACTTGGGTGCTGCCCGCTGTTTTCAATGGACGCGATATATCGCGGCGCAATGTTCAGCTTATCCGCTAACTGGTTGCGGGAAATTCCCTTTGCTTTTCTTGCCGCTTTGATAGCCTGTCCGAAAGCCTTAAAATCAAACTTTTCTTTGCTCTGCTTCATAATCATTTCACCCAACTACATTGTATATTTCATCTCTCTTTCAAGATATGATTACACGCATCATAGTATGGATAGAAATAGAGCATATCATGTACTTGCTATTATTCGGTTATCCGAGTATAATTATATTGATAATGTTTGAAGAAAGGACGGTTACGATATGGAATATATGTCTTGTCCCGAAGCAGCGGAAAAATGGGGTATTTCTGAACGGCGTGTGCAGATACTTTGTAAAGAAAATCGAATACCTGGTGTTTCAAAAATCGGTTATATGTGGTTGATACCCAAGAGCGCAGTAAAACCATTTGATAAAAGGATAAAAAGGAGTGTAGACAATGAATGAAAAAATTTTAGTTGTAGATGATGAAAAAGAGATAGCAGATTTACTTGAAGTTTATCTTAAAAACGATAATTATATAGTACACAAATATTACAATGGAATTGAAGCATTGGAATGTATTCAGAAAACGGAAATTGATTTGGCGATATTGGACGTTATGCTTCCTGATATAGACGGATTCCGTATTTGCCAAAAAATTAGAGAAAATTTTTATTTCCCTGTTATTATGCTTACAGCTAAAATTGATGATGGCGATAAAATAATGGGGCTAACAATAGGTGCCGATGATTATATAACAAAACCTTTTAATCCCCTTGAAGTCATTGCAAGAGTGAAAACACAGTTAAGACGCTATCAGAAGTACAACAATCCAACAAAAAAGCAGTTTTTTCCAAAAAGTGAATATGACATTAGAGGATTGATTATCAATAAGGACACGCATAAATGCTTTTTGTTCGGAAAAGAAATATCTTTAACTCCTATCGAGTTTTCAATCCTTTGGTATTTATGTGAACATCAAGGCAAAGTTGTTTCAACTGAGGAACTATTTGAAAATATCTGGAAAGAAAAATATTTAGATAATAACAACACCGTAATGGCACATATAGGGCGGCTTAGAGAAAAATTAAATGAACCCGCCAAAAATCCAAAATTTATCAAAACAGTTTGGGGGGTAGGTTATGAAATTGAATAAAAATGAACAAAATTATCTGCTTACAATCCTGTTTAAAAGTTATATCTTACAGAGTGTAATTTGTTCGGGAATTATCTTAGTGTGTACGGTTTCGTTAGATATGGGACTTACTTGGGTACTGGATAGATATGTGGAACATTACTACCTGATATATAGGGGACTTTATGTTTATATGGTAGGGCTTATATTATGGGTAGTTTGCATTTTGTATTTGACTTATAAACTTTTGAAAAAGGTTGTTAATTATGTCTACGAGTTACAAGCTGCAACAGGAAAACTATTTGATAAATCAGTAGATTATATTGAACTCTCACCGGAACTAAGCGAAATTGCTATCAACATAAATCGCTTAAAGCAAGAAGCAGAAAACAATGCGCGACTTGCACAGGAAAATGAACAGCGCAAGAATGATTTGATTATGTACCTTGCACATGATTTGAAAACGCCGCTTTCTTCCGTCATTGGCTATCTAACACTACTGCATGATGATGAACAACAAATATCACAGGAGTTAAGAGAAAAGTATCTTTCTATTTCTCTTGATAAAGCAGAACGTCTTGAAGATTTGATAAACGAGTTTTTTGAAATCACACGATTTAACTTATCTAACATAACATTACAATACAGCAACATAAATTTGACCCGTTTATTAGAACAACTTATCTATGAATTTAAGCCCATATTAAAGGAAAAAAATTTGAAATGTACTCTCAATAGTACAAGCGACATTATGCTACATTGCGACGCAAACAAAATACAACGTGTGTTCGATAATCTCTTGCGTAATGCGGTAATTTACAGTTATACAGATACAGAAGTTGCAATAACCACAGAACTTCAAGAGAACACTATTGTAATTACTTTTGAAAATTTTGGGAATCCTATCGCAGAAGAAAAACTAAAACTAATATTTGAGCAGTTTTACCGAGTTGACACATCAAGAAATACTACAAGTGGTGGTGCCGGATTGGGACTTGCGATTGCGAAACATATTGTAGAACTACATAAGGGGACTATTGTTGCTCATAGTAAAGACGAGTGTATAAAATTTATAGTTACACTTCCACTTTCGTAGGAAAATCGTAAGAAATTCCGTAGCAAAAAAGAGGATTTTCTTGCGAACAATCATCAAAATTAAGGCTTTTATTTTGATACAATTATTGTATCAAGGTGAAAGCCTTTTATCTTTAAACGAAATATAATATACAATAACAAGGAGGTATGTTGGTGAAATACCAAAATCGAATTATGGCGTTACCTATGCTATGTATGATAATAATTGTGTTATCTGCCTGTTGTTTTGACGAGCAGAAAAATGAAACCAGTAACGTAAATCCAAAAGTACAATCCGTTGAAACGGTATCCGTTACTCGCGGTAATCTTACTCCAACGGTATCTGCTCACACAACTATTATTCCGGCTTTGGATTTTGTTTTATGTTCTTCTGTTGAGGGTACTTTTGAAGCCTGTTCCTCAGCCGGCAACAAAATTACTGAGGGTGGTGTGATTGGGAAAGTATCTGAAGAAGAAATAAAATCCCCAGTTGACGCAACGATTCTTTCTATTATCTCATCTAATGAGAGTGTTCCCAAAAATTATCCCTTAGCAACAGCTAAGTACACAGGTTTTGCTCTCAATATTGAAGCTGAAAATTTTTTGAAAATATTGCCGGAAAATGCAGCATTAAAAGCAAAGTTTCAAGTAGTTGATGGTGTGGGACCTACGGAAGCGATTGCAGTTGTAGTACCAGTATCAGAAAATGCAGAAAGCACATTGCAATGTTTAATTGGAAAAGATATTGATGTAAAACCCGGACAAAGTGCTACCGTTGTCATAACAGCCGAAACTAGAAAAGATGTGCTTTTGTTACCACTTTCAGTCATTGCGGGCAGACAAGGTAAGGGAATGGTAACCGTAATAAATGACGGAAAACAAATTCAAACAGAAGTTATGCTGGGTGCAACTGATGGTGCATATATAGAAATATTGTCGGGTGTAAATGAGGGCGATACAATTTCTTCTATTCCCCCAAACCTTGACCCAAGGAGTAATTTGTAACATGGAAAAAACGAATGGAGGAAATTTAATTCAAATAAAAAACTTGGTAGCGACTGTTAATTTGAATAATGGTGATACCTTAGTAACTGTAAACAAAGCAAATATGGAACTAAAGCGAGGAAACAGCTATGCTATTGTAGGCAAATCGGGTTCAGGAAAAACAAGCCTTATATCAATTATAGGTTTACTCAACCACTCATATCAAGGCGAATTTCTTTATAATGGTATGTCTGTTTCCACTTTAACAGATAGCCAGCTATCTATGCTTCGAGCAAGTAATATCGGTTTTGTTTTTCAAAACTATTCTTTAATTAAACATTTAAGAGTTTGGGAAAATATTGAGCTTCCTTTACTTTATTCCAAAAAGAAAATGAATACAAGACAGCGGAAAGAAGCAATACGAAATCTTTTGCAAAGTGTTGGATTAGAAGGAAAAGAAAATGATTATCCATCTAATTTATCAGGAGGCGAACAACAAAGAGTGGCGATTGCCCGCGCACTTGCAGTATCGCCGGAAGCCATTTTATGTGATGAACCTACTGGTGCTTTAGATAAAAAAACCGGAAAACAAATTATGGACCTTTTACATCAAGTTGTGCTTAAAAATGGCATTATGCTTTTAATAGTAACTCATGACCTCGATATTGCAAAGACTTGTAATACAATTTTTGAAATGGACGGAGGGAGGCTTCAATGTGTTAAATATGATTCTTAAAGACCTTCGTATTTCTCCTCTCCGCAATATTTTAACCAGTATTTCTATGCTTGTAGGAATTATAGCAATGATAGGTTCCGTTTTGGTTGGTACTCTTGGTAAAGAGTATTTAATTTCTGTTAATGCACAGATATACGGTTGGGTTCCAACATACTCCTTTTCAATAATGGATTGCCGTTTTGAAGATGCCGCTAAAATGCAGAATTTTTTGACAAAAGTACAGCAATTAGATGACTCGATAGCCGTTACTCTGTCTATGCAGGAAAATATAAGCTTTGCACCGATTCCATCCCTTTCATCATTGAAAGATAAAAATGACACACTTTATAAAGATTTTATACCTGTTGATGTCATTTTCACAACAACAGGTTACAATAAAGTCTATAATTTACCTATGTCATCGGGAAATTGGTTTTACTCCTCCGAAACAAACAATATTCTTTGTATGGTAGTAAATAAAGAGGCTGAATCCTATTTCAATACTTCGTATGCCGTAGGTAATCCAAAAAACAGCCTTGCATTAACACCGTTTAACGTAACTGGGATTGTAAATGACGGAAAGGATATACCTACAATCTATATTGACGTACAAGCAATAGAACAGCTTGTTCCTAATATGTGGCAAGTACAAAGTGCAAATATTTATTGGCACATGACTAATGGACTTACAACAAAACAAATGTATTCTGCCTTACAAGATATTTTGAAAGAAACAATAGGAGGTCATTTAGAAAATACAGGAAGAAGCGATATTGGTAATGCTTATGATTCTGTATTAGCTATGCTTCAACTAGGACTTTTAGTAACATCGTTTTTATTATTGTTTGTTTCTGTTTTGGGACAGATTAACATAGGTTTATCTTCTTTAGAACAACGTACACATGAGCTGTTGATTAGAAGAGCAATAGGAGCTTCCCGCGCAAATATTGTTACTTTGGTTTTAGGTACGCAACTGATTATTTCAATATTCGTTTGCATTGCGTCAATTTTACTCTCGCTACTTATCGTTGAAGGTATCAGTGTATTGCTTCCACCTGATTCACCAATAACAGCACCAAGTTATCCTATTTTTTCGGCTGTCATAGCTGTAATAACTTCTGTTATTGTTGCATTATTAGGCGGGTTATTGCCCGCAATAAAAGCAGCAAAACTGGAACCTGCATTAGCACTTAGATAAAAGTTTAAGAAATTGGAGGAATAAATATGAAAATATTATCTGCTAAAACAAAAATTCTTTTAGGAATGATTTTTACTTTAATGATATGCTTAATGTTTGCGGGGTGTTCTAATTCTGATACTACATCTGATTCAAGAGGATTTACAGACTTTGAGCATATCGAAGAAGAATATCTTGCAACCATTGACAGTTTGGATTGGCCAGATGGAGTTGAACTTCCTAAAAAGTTGGAAAATGAAGATACAGGGGCTTCTTTCCAAGTTGGCTATGGTGAAACAAGAGCTTCTAACTTGTGGGAATATTCATGGATGAAAGAATGGCTTGACACTTATAATACAAATCCGGAAAGAGCCGAAAAAGCATTAGAAGAATTGGAAAAAGCATTTGATATGCCATATATGGGAAAAGACAGGTGCGATGACGCTACTCGTAATTATTTGCGAGAAAATATTGACAAAGCAAAACTAGGTGATCCATCTGGTTTTAGGGAGTGTATAGATGTTAATTATTGATTGGTCTTACTAACAAGTAATTTTCAAGTACATTTAGGGAGGTGAATTAAGTAGATGAGAAGAAATTATAAGAGAAAAAAATTCCATGTAAGCGGTATCTGTATTTTTCTTGTTTTGATAATATTTAGTGTTGCTTTTGTATTGTGGGCAATGAAACCTGACAATTTTCGCAATGAGAAGAATAAAATCAACTCTTGGCTGAATGGAATTTCCTTTCAAGATTTTTATAATGCAAAATCCCTCATATTAGTTGACCTTTCTAATGACAATATATTTATTTCAAAGCGAGAAAACGAGCAACAGCTTCCTGCCAGCTTAGCCAAATTATTTGTCATTGAATACGCAGCAACACTTGCGGATTTAGATAGTATTGTTCCTGCAAATTATGAAGCAATCCAATTAACTAAACCTGGTTCATCTGTTGCGAATATAGACGCGAAAAAATATTTTCTCCACAATTTGTTTGCTGCCATGTTGGTTCCATCTGGAAATGACGCTGCTTATGTAGTCGCGGATTATTGTGGTTCTATTCTTTCACCACAAGCTAAGAATAGTCAAGAACGTATTAATGTTTTTATGGAACATCTAAATAATTACTTACAAAATCAAGGGTATGAAAACACAATTTTATATGACCCAAGCGGATATGATGTCAATGCTCTCACTACCGTTTCAGACCTAAAATCAGTATCTACTCACCTTTTAGAGAAGCAATGGTTTAGAGATATTGTTTCAAAGAGTAATTATACAGCTACTTTACCTGACGGAAGTACGCAGACATGGAGGAATACTAATACTTTTCTTGACCAAACATCAGAATATTACAATGAAAATGTTAAAGGTATCAAGACAGGTTCCTTATCTAATGACTATAATTTAGTTGTTCTTTATCAACAACATGGAAAGGAATTTTTAATATGTAGTTTAGGCTCTCAATCGGATTCTTCAAGATATGATGATGTGAATTATATTCTTAAAACAATAGATGAATCTGACTATTTAACTAAATGATTTCATCTGCCGGACGACGGCAAAAGAAAAAAAGCCGTCGCAGAGCAGACACATTTTCACGCGCCTACTCTATTTCGGCGGCTTTGATTATCAGAGCCGCCGTTTCTTTTTATCCATCTAAATTCCAACGACGACCCTCTACCATGTAAAGGCATGGCGGCTTTAGGAGGTAGCCGCCATGCACTTATCAACTTATCGACACAAATCGACATTCCCCCAATTATCAAAAAAAGTCTATCCCCTGCAACGGGGTATTTCGGGCATAAAGATGAACAATCACATCATCTAAATACTTTTTATGTTTCCTTTGCGTCTGTCTGCGCCTTGCAGATGGGCGCATTTTGCATTTTACAGAACTTTTTTCAAAGAAATTTTTGCTTTCGTCCAGCGTTTGAAAAAGTCGTCTGTATTATCACGCGAAAAGGGGAGGTACTACCACCTTTCGACAGAAAGGAGGTGAGAACATGGAACCTAATCGCAGAGAATTTCAAAAGCAATGTGCCTTTCAAAGTTTCTGTAAACGGGTGCTGCACAACGAAGCGTGCAACGCCCACGACGAAATCCGGCGACGCAGAAAACGGGAAGTATCGTTTTGCGACCTTGCCTTGCATGAGGAACGGCAGCTTTACACCGTTGACAAGTATTTTCAAGACGAAGAAGCTGAACCGCGTTATCAAATGGCAGGAAAAGAGATAACCCCGAAACTGCTGCTTGAAGCAATCCGCACTTTGCCGGAGGAAAAAAGGACTGCTATCCTGCTGTACTATTTCGAGGGCATGACCGATGTGGAAATCGGAAAGATGTTCAATACGTCGCGCAGCACGATACAGTACAGACGGACAAGCTCTTTTGAACTGTTAAAGAAATATTTGGAGGGACACGCTGATGAATGGGAAGAATGGTAAACAATCCGACTACCCGGAAATCGCCCTTGTTCCCTATCCCGTCATTGTGGCGGCGAGCAAAGGCGACCCGGACGCTATGAAAATAGTCTTGCAGCATTTCAGCGGCTACATAGCGAGCCTGTCCATGCGGAAGCTCTACGACGAGCGCGGCAACGTCTACTATGGCGTTGACGAGGACATACGGGAACGGCTGCAAGCAAGACTGATGAGGGCTATCCTCACATTTCGGGCTGATGAATAGTTGAGCATGACCGTAAAACGTCTTGTAACCCCTTTTCCGTTTTACGGCAAGCAGAACAGCCATCTTGTTCTTTGAAAAAGAAAGCGGCGCAAGAGAACGGCGACGCAGTATAGGGCAAATCGGATACGTTCCTTTTGTGCCGAGCCATACAGCGGGTGCGCCATGACTTCCCTTTCGGGAACGAGCGAACAACACTACACCGCAAAGCAAGTCAGCAGCTTGCGGGCGACGACACACAAGAGGGATAATGATACTCCCTTACAGCCACAGTCCGAGCGTTAGAAGCGTCGCAGGCAATGGGTAGGGCTGCGTGAGAACCACGCAGGAGTGAAATTCTCGTGGAGCTATGCTAATAGCCGTTCGATTAAAGCCCCTTTTATTCAAAAACATACCTTTGAGCCATTTTGAAAGGGGGTATTCCTATGGCTAAAAAGGAAACTACAAACCATGCCGCCCCTGTTTTGCCTATGCTGAAAACAGTAGAGCAAATGAGCAAGGTTAGCGGTATTGGAGAAAATAAATTACGCGAGCTTATGGATAACGGCGAACTGGAATACGTTCAAAACGGAAACCGCCGCTTGATTGCCGATACCGCTATATGGGATTGGTACGAGCGAGCGAAAAACGCCGTAAAGCCCCCGGCAGAGCAAGGGGGTTAAGTTATGGCAATCTCAACAAGACAGGTAAAAAACAAACGCGACAGCAACGGCGTACTGACCGGACGACCCGGCACAGTCTACGACGTAAACATAAAGTACACCGCCCCGGACGGAAAAAAGAAGTCGTATGCAAAAAAGGGCTTTGCCACCAAAAAGGAAGCAGCACAGCATGAAGCGGAAATGAAAACGAAGCTCCAAAATCCGGGGCAAGTTGCTTCTATTACTTCACAGAGGAAACAGACTGTCGCTGCCTATCTCAATGACTGGGTGGAAAGCTATGCAAGAGTGAACTTGCGCCCCTCTACTTATGACGGGTATAAAAAGACGATTGCAAACTATATCAATCCGTATATCGGCGGCGTTGCCCTCAATCAGCTTACCCCTGCTATGGTAGACAAGATGTTTCAGCAGATTATAGACAAAGGCTTGAAGCCGTCCACCGCAGCCGGGGCAAAACGTGTTTTGAGTGTGGCGTTGAGCCATGCCCGCAAATACCGCTATATCGAAACCAACGCGGCAAAAGATACCCTTACGAAGTTTGGGAAAGGCGACAAGACCCCTGACCCTTACACGCCGGAACAGGTGAAAGCCTTAATGCAGCGCGTCGAGGGTACTGTTTGGGAAATGCCTGTTATCTTGGGCGGGCTTTACGGTATGCGCCGTTCTGAAATCTTAGGCTTGCGTTGGCGCAATGTGGATTTGGAGAACAACACCTTTGATGTTACCGAGCAGCTACCTTTCAAGGTACCGCCAAAAACAAAAGTCATTGAAGAAATGGCACCGCCGAAATCCAACGGCAGAAAGCTACCCATTACGGAGCTTGCCCGCCCGTTCTTCCTCAAACAGCTTGCCATGCAGGAAGTACAGAAAGAACAGGCAGCAAAAGACGGAAAGCCTTACTATGACAATGACCTTGTTGTAGCAAAGCCGGACGGCGCACCTATCGCCGCGTCGTGGGTGTCCTCTCAATTTGGAAAGCTGCTTGAAGATTTGGATATGCCGCACATTCGTTTTCACGATTTACGACATACGGCAGCGACCAATATGCACCAACTGACAGGCGACTTCTATACGGTTGGCGAAGTCTTGGGACATACGCTTGCGGGTATCGGCGCGTCGCTTGGGCTTTCCATGAACTTTGAAGCTGTTACCGCCCGTTATGTGGACGTGCGGCTTGAACGAAAAAAAGAAGTTTTGGACGCTTACCATAGCGCGGTGGAAAAAGCAGCCCCGGAGAAACCAAAGGAAGCCGAGCCGAAAAAAGGAAAACGGGCAGCAAAGAAAAAACACAGCGAAATAGACCTTTAACCGCTGTATCTCTTTACTGCTCTTTACAACCTTTTATATGCCCGCGTGGAATTTGGGCACCATTTGGGCACCATTTACGGAAAAAGCACCATGAAAACAGAGGGTAAAAGAAACGCCGACAACTCACAAAAACGTAGTGTTCATGCGGGTTTTCGGCGTTTTCCTATCCCTTAACGGGCTTCTATTCATCTTGTGCGAGAGAGAAAAATTCTACTATTTTTTATTTAATTTTTTTAAAATATTATTCTTTATCGGAAATAACTTTTATTGCTGTTATTTTTGAAAAAGATTTGTTGCCGTATTTTCTTTGACTTACAGAAAATTCAATTTTTTTGCCGAGTACATTATCACTGCAAAAACAGTTATTATCATCTACATACTCACAACAGAAGTTATTTAAAACTATATCCATATTAGAGAACATACAGTTAAAATAGCCGTTTTCTATTGAATCTACCTTTATTGTGAACCAGCAGTTACGGCAATCGGGACTGAAATATATATCGTCAAGAATACCTGTGTAGGTACCGTCATCAATATATTCATATTTTTTCTTTGGTATAAAATCAAAAGTTGGCATAATCATTCACCTCCAAGACATTCTTCTATATTTTGTACTTCATCATCTGACAGAAAGTCTATATTATCCGAATTTTCTATTTTGTCAAAGTACATTTCTTCACACGCATTATGAAGTGACATCATCTTGTCATTAAACTGAAATCTGAAAATATATACTTTCAGGTCAATGATTTCTATGATTTTCTCTCTTGCGACAAGTCTGTCTTTTTCTGCAATGAGTACACCTGTTGCTCTCAAATTTTTAAGTCTTTTGCGGAAATCAACTATTCCGTTATTCTTCATCATTTGCTCAAAGTAGTTTTTAGCTACGCATATTTCATAGTGATTGTCGCTTGCACTAAGTCTTACCAGTCCGACATAACCGCTATTGAGCGAGTCATAGTCAATAGCTTCCGCTTTTCTCTTGTAAAATACTTTTAAAGCAAAGGGATAATTCATCTTGTACTTTTTTATATTCTTGACAAAATCTTCGTGAACTATTGTCATCAGTTCATCCTCAGGTGTCTGAGTGGACTCTATCTTGTTTGTAAGATTGAGGGAATAATCGACCATATCAGATATTTCAATATTGAAATTAAACAATTCCTTTGCATATGCTGTTGCTTGAACAACAATTGCAAGTTTTGACAATATTCTGTCGGTCAACCTTTTTCTCTGTTCAAAACAAGCCAAGGAACTTTCACTTATTATGTTTGAGTGTTCTGACTTCCACTTATCATCAATATCTTTATTCTTTTTAAGAAGAATATTTTTGTATTTCTGATAGTCAGATTCAATTTCTTCCTGACCTTTGTCAACAAGCATTTGCAGATACTTATTTCCTGCAACACCATAGTTTGCCATTGCAATACTTTTGATGTTGTCAGAATTCTCTGCATTTTTTGTAAGCGTATCTTCAATCTGAAATACACGGGTTTTATGCCGTCCATAGATTTTTCGCTTACAAAGCTTATTTCTGATGTAGTGAATATCACAGAAGAAAATTCTTTGACATCTTGAAGTGAAGCATCACCGTTTAGTCTTAGCTTACTTCTGCCTAAACAAAAGCTATATAAAACTCTTTCAAGGTTAGATATTGTAGAAGCACCGAGTTCATCAAATACTACACTAAGACCATTTATTTGGCTTAAAAACTCTTGCAGTGCATTTTCTGTTCCGTTAAAGCTTATTGCCACACCTTTATTCAGCACAGGGGAAGAATAAATACTTGCACAAAGCATTGCGGTTGTACTTTTTCCTTTGCTTGAACTGTTGCAAAGACAGAATAGTACAGAACCAAAATCGTGTGTATAATTCAACATTGAAAGCAATGGGGAAGAGAAAGAAGCCATTAAAAGATAGGTCATTGGAATATTTCCGCATACTTCATTTTGAATCATATTGCACCACTCGTCTAATGTACCTTTATGGTTCAGACAAAGACTGCCGTTGTATATGTATTCTTTACTTAGTTGTTCATTGGCAATTAGATGGTTATATCTGAATACAAGATTATTGTCAATTTTATCCCAGCCAAGCTTAGAGTAGCCATATACAATTTCAGCTTTCATATCGGTATTCATAAGATACTTGTTTACTTCATCAATATCGGTTTCATTGAATCTAACACCATATGAAAAGAGTGTTTTTAAACCAAACTTTGACAGAGATTCACCGTCAAGTTTTACAGTATCAATTTCAATACCGTTATGGTATTCATATTCAATCTTTATTTGTTTTGTACCTATATCAATAATTTTTCGCAATACCTTGCAATAGGTCATTATGTATCAGATTTCGTAAGAATCTTTATTCTTCTTAACAACACCGATGAAGTTATTTTCCTTATCGACAATGTAATGTGTCTTTAGGGTATGGATGATTGTTTGATATTCCTCTTCTGAAATATCTACTTTTTGAAATTTTTTACTCAAAGAAATTTTTCCTTTTATGCAATCATTTGAATTTATATTATTTTGCATAATAACACCTCCTATTTATTCGGTATTGCTATTATAGGCTCGAATTTATTTGTTGTCAATGCTTTAAAAAATAACTGTGGATATAAACAAATTGTGTATTATTGCTATTTAACTGTTGAATTGTTGTGGCGAAGATTTTTGCCCTTGAAAGTCTTCCTCAAAAGTTTCTGAAAAATTCTGACAGAGGTTGTTTTTTGCAAAAAAATAAAAACCATGGTTTGTGCAAATTGACGGAGATTTTGTCAGACAAAATTCCAAAGAAGAAAAAAGGCTTTTTTCGGGGCAGACCGAAAATGTGGATGGAATTTCGGAAGATTTTTCACTTTGAGAGTCCTTTTGAAAAATCTTCTTCCCCGAAATCCCGTTTTTTCAATCAATGCACACTCGCACACAAAGAGAAAATCTCAAGGCAATGCAATCATCTTTTCAAATCCAATTTCTGAATGTTCCACTGGTGTGCAAAGGGTGAGAGAGGGTGCGAGAACATCAAGCCTTTTGAGTCAATGATTGTGTGCAGTTTGTCATTATAGTGTTCTGTCAAAGCATTGAGAAAAGCCTTCTTTTCTTCTTCAAAGCTTGTGCTTCTGCCATATGCAACTATTATTACATCTGCATTGTCACATTCTCTCATTACAAAAGAAGTGTTTGTTTTGTCTGTTTTAGGCAAAGGGTTGTCGATTGATGAGAAGAGATTGATTATTGAAACGGAGCCGAAATCATTTTTTACCGCTCCGTTCCTGACAAGCATTGTTGTTTGGTCAAAAATCAATTCATCGGCAGATGAGGGATAGGTCATTATTATTGCAAGCGACTTTTTGTTGCTGTCCCATTCTGCTTTCAACAAATAGCGGTCTTTTCTGTTTTTGGAAAAGACCGCTGTTGTTTTACTGTGCTGTTTGTTTCAATTGTGTTCGCTATACTCATTGTTCAATACTCCTTTTTTGAAATAGTCAGCTTTGCCGACAATGTTTATTGCCCTGTCATTGTCAAGAACAATACATCCGTCAAGAAAATCATTGCCTATCAAGTCAATCCATTCAAATCTGCTTTCTGTTATTTTTGAGGACAAACCAAACTTTTTGTAATTATCAAAGTCTTTTTCATTCTCAACATAAAAAATACCTCCGACCGTTTCAAGCAAACAGTCAGAGGTTTGTGTCAGAAGATTTGTGAGAAGATTTTTAATATATTCTGCAATGTAACAGTCCTTGATTTTTGATACATCATCAGGTGTTAATATTTCAATCATTTTCTTTTCCTCAGCTTTGTTCCTGTGCAGAGAAGTGTAATAGCAGTTCCTGCACCTGTTGCAAACATTTCTACCGCTACTTTTGTTGTAAGTGCCATAATAAGTCCAAACATATTTTTTCCTCCAAATTAATTTTTTATGATGAGTTTTTCTGTTGCAAGTACAACTGTTGTTGTCACAACAAATCCAAGCACAAACCATAATGCTTCCATTGTTCTGCTCCTTTCTGTCATTTATTTATGCAAAAATGCACCCACCGCCTTTTGGTGAGTGCATTTTCAGATGGTGAAAAATTATTTATTTTTTATATACACTTTTTGCAAATATATGCGTTTACTAAAAAATTGCATTACTTTCTTTTGTGGAAGAAACCACCGAATCCGCCTATGCCACCGTATGGACTTGACAAGCGTTTCCTCTTTTTCTCAAGATATTCTTTTGCTTCAACAGCTTCATCAATGTTTACGCCAAGATTTTTTATAATAAAATCTTTATATTTTTCGTATTCTCTGTCAAACTCCTCAATTGTAGAATATCGAAGTCCTTTTGCATATGATAAAGCTCTATCTTTTGCCGCTTGCTTTCTTGGAACGCTTGAAAATAATTTTGTTTTACAAAATTGTTTATCAAAATCAATTAGATATGTATTGATAGTTTCTAAATGCTTTTTAGAAACCTCAGAAGAAAATGTGTTGATAAATTTTTCTTTCTTTGCTAACAGGTCATTTTCATACGGCAATATCGGATTTGATTTTAAAGGCTGAATTTGTTTCATAAATTCAAGTATATCAGGTAATTCGCTTCTTGAAAAATCAGCACTTTCTCTTGTTTCACAGACCACACCGTCAACTGTTCGATATTTTAAATCAAAATCATCAAGTACGGAATTTATGTATGTAATACATTCGGACTCATCTGTAATGTCAAGTCTTATGTTTTTGCAATATTCTATTAAATCGTGTTTAGCTTTAACGGCATCTTCTTCTGTTGTACCCTGATTCTTTTTTACATAGTCAAGTGCCATAGATTCCTTTATTGCAGAAAAACCGTCTATGTCGAAGTATTTTGCCAATGTACTCAAACTTCCGTCATCACCGTAATTTTTTAATAAGTAATCATATATTTCAATGTTATACGGATTAAGAGAAAGTACATCTATGCAGATTTTTGAAATATTCTCTGAAGCAATTGAATTGCTTTTAAGGTTATTTATCAATCTTTGTGCTTTATCGCTGTCGCAATCTTCAACATATCCCCAGTCATAATCTTGTCCGACTGTTTGCATAAATACCTCAATTACGGAATATGCTGAGTAATACACACCTTCAGAAAGTAAAATCTTAACTTCATTATTTTTGAATAATTTCTTCAGGTCTGATTCAGCCTGCATTTCGGTGAAAAAGTTGCCGACAGCATTTGCAACACTATGTGCCGCACCACTCGCCATATTCATAGCACCGACATCAATTTGATGGCTTATTGCAGTTATGGCATTTCCACCTATAGTAGCACCCTGCCAACGACCTCTGTTTTCTTTTCTTTGTTCTCTGTATTCTCTTTGAGCTTCAACATCACCCATAATAGAATACACTTTTTCGGCAACAGAGCAAAATCTTTCTTCAAATATTTCTGTGCAACCTGCGGATTCGATTAGTTCAGAAACGGCATTGGTGTCATAATCATATTCACCTAAATTTATAAAGGTATCTTTCAAATCTTCAACAACAATTGCCATACTGCTTTTAAAATCATCTTCTGCTTTAGAAATAATGTCCTCACAGTTATTATAGGATTTATAACCCTCATCAAACGAGTTTTGTGCTGATTTTGCAAGGCTTTTATACCATTTTCTTAAAGCATTGTATAAATTTCTTTCATTTGAAACTTTTATGTTACCCACACATATATTAAATTCTTTTGCACAGTTTTCTTTTTGTAAAAATTCATTTAGATTCATTATTATCCTCCTGATTATTGTCAATTGGTTCGTTGTTGTCCATTTGCAGAGGCTTTTTCTTTTTTATTATGTAAACAATCATAGCGACAATAGCTACAATTATTCCAATCCACCACGCTATATAGGAAATACAAATACTTGCTCCCCATAAAAGTACAAAAATGAATATTGCCAATGGTATGCAGTTTGTAATGGACGGAAACTTGTCTGCTATCAAAGCAAAAACAAATACTGCAATAATTAAACCTATGATTGAGATGATAACTTGTAACACTAAAATTCCTCCTAAGAATAAAAATATGATTTAAGCTGATTTGCTTAAATTGAGTTTAAATGATTTTTTAATAGTTTTCTGATTGTTCGTTCCGAATACGAGTATTTTGTCGCAATCAGATTGATTGATTCCGATGTTCCGTCATATGCCTTGAGTGTTTCTTCAAGGACAAATTCCTTAGAAAAAAGTCGGGTAGGAAAGTTTATCTGACTCCCTTTAAAGTTTTCATACAGTTTTACCACATTGTCAAAGCCTATGATTTCGCTCATTGTTTCATAAACTCCGTTTAATGTTGTGCGTTTTTGTTGATTTTTATCTATATCAATCACCTGCCTTGTTTCACCCTCTTTTTACATTATATAACAGCAAAATGGAAAAATCTTCCGTGCTTTTCCACGCAAAAGTGTAAAAATATATATAGACAAAAAATTCGGCAACAAAAAGTATATTGCAAGCCAAAACACCACACCACGCACTAAGCGTGAGATGTGGGGGAGGCAGTTTTAACTGCCTTGCAATATCCTTTTGTGTTGCCGAAAATTGGTGAGTTAAGGATATTCAAATTTATAGTATTTATATAGGTATTTATCACACTCCTTAAAAGCCTTTAATTCACTCGGCAGATACAAGTATTTTTAAACCGTGACTTTCTCCGTGTCCGAATCATCTCCACCAAACGTGTATTGGACGAACACCTACTTCTTTAGTGGCGGCTTTGCCGTCAAGGTGATGCTCTGATACGAAACAAAAAAAGAGCCAAAGTCACGAAGATTTTGGTTCTTTTTATATTTTTTCTTAACAAAACGAAAAGAATGGTTTTAATATTGAGAATTGTATATAACGAAGGCTTTTCTATAAATCCTGAGAAAACAAGAGTTGCAAGAAGCAACGCAAGGCAATAAGTTACAGGGATTGTAGTTAATTCTCATATGCAGATTTCTAAAGAAAAGAGAAAGCGGATTCGACAACAGATTTATTATATAAGGAAATATGGATTAGAATCCCATTTGGAGCGGATTGAGGAGAATCGTGCTAATTACCTTAATCACCTTTTAGGACAAATCAATTTTGCCCTATTCGTCAACTCTAAGGACGAAGAAATGAAAGAATATTTTGATACAGTAAAAACAATTATGAAAAATCAAAATGAATAATAGTTTATCCGCCTATTGTAAATGCAGTAGGCGGCTTTTATTTGTAAATATAAAATCACACATTTGTAAAAATACATTTACTTTTGCTAAAATATTGGCAAGGGAGGATTTGATATGCGAGGTAAGAAGTTATTACATAGCACTTGATGATTCTGAACGGCGGGTGGTCGTGAATTGCTTGAACGAAATGCGAAACAAACTTATCGCTGACAGCAAATACACCGATGCGGTGGATGAGGTTTTACTGAAAATCATTGATGCCAAACAGAAGAAATTCAAAGTAATCTACAAGGAGGCGTGAGTATGGAAAAGGTTATTTATGACGAAAAGAACGGTCTTTGGTACGAACTTCAAGGTGACTACTATCTACCATATTTAAAACTGCCCGAAGGAGAACAACAGCCTGTCGGCTTATGGGGACAACGACATTTGCGGTATATCAAGCAAAATCGCAAGGTCTTTTATCTCAATCTGCTAACAAGCGGTAAACTGAACGGTTACCTCTCAGGTCTTGACAAACAGGCAGAAGATATGTTTTTTCGACTCGTAAAACAGATGGCAGAGCGTGAGGAAGTGACGGAAAAACTCAAGGCTGACGATCGAATGGAATGGGTTGATCGGATGAACAATATCCGCAGCAGAGCAAAGGAAGTCATAAATAATGAATTGATTTTTTCATAAAAGATTAACTGTGCTGTAAACATCAAAAGGATTTACAGCACAGTTTTTGCTATTCATTTTCTGTTTAACAGATTATTCAACCTTCATCATTCGGTAGCCTACGCCGATATGCGTTTGGATATATTGGGGAGAATCTGCGTCCTTCTCCAGCTTTTTGCGGAGCGTTGCCATAAAAACACGCAAGGAAGCAATATCGTTATCCCAACTGCTGCCCCAAATGTTCTGGGTAATAAAGGTATGGGTTAAAACCTTGCCGATATTTCTTGAAAGCAGACACAAAAGCTTATATTCAATAGATGTAAGGTGCAGTTCATCGTCGCCGAGATAGGCGCATCCTGCGGCATAATCTATACGAAGCTGTCCGTTTGTGAAAACGGACGCTTCGGCGGCGGCCTTGTTCTGTATCATATTAAGCCGCCTTTGCGTTACCCTGAGCCTTGCCAATAATTCTTCCACAGAAAACGGTTTGGTCAGATAATCGTCAGCACCTGCGTCGAGTGCGTCGATTTTGTCGGTATCTTCACTTCGTGCGCTTATGACTATAATCGGCATATTCGACCAAGTGCGGATTATTTTGATTATTTCAACACCGTCAATATCGGGAAGTCCTAAATCTAAGAGGACAATATCAGGATTGTGCGATGACGCTTCCAAAATGGCGCCGCCGCCGTTTGGCGCAGTTAAGTATCTGTAATCGTGTGCTTTAAGGGTTGTTGTAATAAGATTTTTGACCGAATTATCATCTTCTACAACCAATATCAATTGTTTATTCATGAATTTCTACCTCTACGGCAGATAATGTAATGGTAAACACCGTGCCGTGCGGTGTATTATCCGAAACGGTTATTTTGCCGCCGTGTGCATTTACAATGGAACGGCACAGCGACAATCCTAACCCTAAACTGCGGCGGCTGTCTGCGACTTTATTCGCGCCGCTGTAAAACATATCGAACACCCGCTCTTTCATTTCATCGGGTATCCCGTCGCCGTTATCGGCAATGGATATAACGGCTTTATCTCCTTGCTTCCAGGTTTTAATCAGAATGTTGGAGCCCTTCGGCGTGTATTTAATTGCGTTGTCCACAATATTTATAACAACCTGTACCATCAGCTTTGCGTCCATTTTGGCAAGAAGATAGTCTTCTTTATGCCGGACGGTAATATGATGTTCTACGCTTTTTCTGTTTACATGATGAAGCGCTTCTGTAATGACATCGTCCACTAAATCCTCTGTAATATGAAGATTCAACCGTCCCTCTTCAATTCTTGTTACCGAAAGTAGATTTTCCACAAGATTGATAAGCCACATAGAGTCATCGTAAATATCTGTATAAAGCTGATTCTTTGTCGCTTCATCAAAGAAATTGCTGTTTGATATAAGATTGCTTGCGTTCCCCGAAATAGAAGTAAGCGGTGTTCGCAGATCATGCGAAATAGCCCGCAGGAGATTTGCACGGAGCTGTTCATTCTTTGCAAGAATCGCCGCTTCTTCTTTTTCTCTTGCATTCTTTTCGTTTTCCAGCGACAGAGCACATTCGCCGAGTATGGACAACAGAATACTTTTTTCAAACGCATCAAGGGGCTCATTGCCTATATAAATACCGACAACACCGTAGACTCAGCTGTTTACCCTTACGGCAAGGTATAGGCACTTTGCATTTGAAAGCGTTTCTGTAGTAGCGCCTGCGTGCTTGTTATTCTTTAGCCCCCATTCCGCAAACGCCTCTTCTTTTGTACCCGTTATTTCTTTGTCTGTTTTATCTCCCGAAACTGTAAAAATATGAGGTTCTCCGAGCGTTTCGCCCTCAGTCAGATAAAACACTATATCCTTTCCGAGTAGCTTTATAAGCTGATTTGCCGTTGCGGAAACGATTTCGTTTTTGTCTTTTGCCTGTTGCAAAAGCTGATTTGTATCAAACAGCACCTTTGTTCTGTAAGCCGCCTTTGCAGACTGTTTCGCATGCTCTTTCAACTTCACAGCAAGCGAGCTTGTGAGTAGTGCCGCCAAAAACATAATTAAAAATGTGACAGGATATCCTTGATTGTAAGCCCGAAGTGTGAACTGCGGATCGGTAAAGAAAAAGTTGAAAACCAAAACGCTGACAATAGAAGAAATCAGGCTGTAAACCCGATGTCTTGTAACGACCGAGGTCACAAGAACGCCGAGAACATATACCGTGATGATATTTGCCTCTGCAAACCCCAATTGCCTGAACAGCATTCCTATACAGCTTGCCAAAATTAAAATGGCAATGCTTTTTAAAAGATCGGAAACCGAAAACACGATTCCATTTCTCTTCCTTGCTTTTTTGGCGCGGTATGTGGTGTTTTTACCGTCAGTATCGGGTATGATATGCACATCTAAATTCGGTGCGTTTGCAATCAGTTTTTCTGTAAGAGTAGGTTTAGAAAATATGCTCTTTCGGGTTGCGGAGCTTCTTCCTATCACAATTTTTGAAACACCCGAAAGTCTTGCAAATTCGGCAATTTGATAGGAAACATCTTCACCGTGCACGGTTTCAATTTTAGCGCCTAATTGTTCTGCAAGACGCATATTGCTTCGCAGGCGTTTTACATCTTCTTCAGGCATAACCTGATAATCAGGAGTTTCCACAAACAGCGCTGTAAAAGCGCCCTTAAAGACATTCGCCATCCGGGCGGCAGTGCGAATTATTTTTGCATTCGACGGTGACGACGAAAGGCATACAAGAATATGCTCATCGGTATGATAATCGCTGTGACTTTTCGTTCTGACGGTTTCGGTAAGCAGATTTACCCTGTCGGCACAGCGGCGCAAGGCAATTTCACGAAGCGCCGTTAGATTTTCCACGGTAAAGAAATTCTCTGTAGCACGCTCAGCCTGAGTCGGGCTATAAACTTTGCCCGCTTGTAGCCGTTCAATCAATTCCTGCGGCTCAATATCCACAAGCTCAACCTGACTTGCGTTGTCAAACACCGAATCGGGGATTCGCTCATGTACCATAATGCCCGTTATAGATGCAACGGTGTCATTTAGACTTTCAATATGCTGAACATTTACCGTGGTATAAACGTCTATTCCCGCATTAATCAGTTCTTCAATATCCTGATAACGCTTTGTATGCCGACACACGGGGGCATTGGTATGGGCAAGCTCATCCACAAGAATTAACTGTGGATGTCTGGCAAGTGCAGCGTCCAGATTAAATTCTGAAAGAGTAATTCCGTTATATTCCGAAACAAGATTCGGAAGACATTCCAATCCGTTTACAAGTGCAGAGGTCTGAGGACGGGCATGAGGTTAAATATAGCCGGCAACGACATCCATACCATGCCTCTTTACCGAATGAGCTGCTTTCAGCATAGCATAGGTTTTGCCGACTCCTGCGGCATAGCCGAAAAAGATTTTCAAATGTCCTCTGTTTAGGTTCTGTTTCTCCTTTTCAATTTCTTTTAGAAAATGTTCTGGACTTTGCCTTATTTCATCCATATAAACACCCATGTAAGTCTAATATTTCAAGTTGGAAAAATTAAAAGAATTTCTTCTTTTTGAAGTAGATGATTTCTCCTATTGCGATAATAAGAGAAACAATAATCACCGACAGATAACCGTATCGCCACTTCAGCTCCGGCATATAAGCAAAGTTCATTCCATACCATCCCGTAATTAAAGTAAGAGGCAGGAAAAAGGTGGTGACGATTGTGAGAATCCCCATAATCTTATTTTGCCGCGCATCCTGCATAGATTGATAAAGCTCACGAAGCTGAAGCATATTTTCACGAAGCAACTTTACATGGTTTTGCAATCTCTCGGCACGATGGGTAAATTTATCCCAGTCCTGCGTATCGTTTGCAAATGGAGAACACGCGCGGGATTGAAACAACTCTCCGATATCTGTCAGTTGTTCATAGTAAGCATTTAATTCGGACAGCTTTTGCCTGTGTTTTGTGAGCAGAGGGAAAAAGTCTGTCGAACCGCCGGAGCCGATATTTTCTTCCATTTTTTCTGTTTCTGACTCGATGTGAGAAAGATAGAGAATATCATCCTCTATCATTTGCTCCATAAACTGCAAAAGAAGCTGAGCCGGACTGTTCAGCTCCTGAAACATACTTATCCGTTTTTCTACAAATAATTTCAAATTGCCTACATCTTCCACAAATAAGAGCGACTGTCCCGTCAAATAAAAGCTGAAGGAAAGCTGCGGTGAACGCTGTTCACTTTTTTGAGGCAGGCGTAATGTTCCGATGATGCAGTTTTTGAAAACCTCTGCCTTACAATAACGAATCGATCCAAGACAGTGAAGAAGTTCTTTATAATACGGTAGTTGTTCTTTACATTTGTGAAATTCCGCCGTACTCATAAATGTAAAAAACGGCTTTTTATCGCCGCAGTTTTGGGCGGCTTGCAGACTCCCGTCTTTTGAATTTATAAAGTATTGCATTACAACTCCCCCTTTCTACTTTTTATTATATCACATATATCACAAGTATAAAAGTATTTTCTACTTTACATATTCCGCATTGATCACCGCTTGATTTGAAAAGAGAAAATCAGAGAAGCTATTTGCAAAGGCATTATTTGAAGCCTTTTTCCATATCACAGCGGTCTGAATTACGGAAGGATCCGGCGGTTCTATCGTACATCCTGCTTTCTCACAGATAATACTATTTTGCTTTGTAGAAATGATAAGACAGCGGTATGTATCGTCATTTGCAGAAGTATTGTTTTCAATAAAGCCAAAGTCAATGCGATTTTTGTTTAGCTTATCATATATATCCTCTGTATTTCCAAATAGGAAATGAAGCTGACAATTCGGCTTTCCTTTTGAAAACTTTTCAAATAGCGGTATCAGCGAATCCAAGATCATAGGATTATCAAACGCAATAAAAAGGCTGTTTTCTGCAATTTCTTCGTCAATTAAGTGGTGGTTATTTGCTAAAAAATCGTCAAGCCTTTTCATTATAAAGTAACCGAACACAATCATGACAGCCACTGCGCACACTAACAATAATTCTTTCATGCTTTCCGTCTTCTTTCGGAATTTATATGTGAAAACACTTTTGTATGTTTTTGGTATCACCCAGCACCAAAATAGTGTCACCCGGTATAAAGCTTGTTTCAGGCGCAAAATTTAGATTCATTTTACCGTCGCGTTTAATCGCCATAATATTGATACTGTGCTTTTTACGCACATCTGCTTCAATAACGGTTTTTCCGATCCATTTTTCGGGTACGGCAATTTCAAAAATTGCATGATCGCTGTCCAACTCTATGTAATCGAGGATATGGTCGGCAGTATAGCGGATAGCCGTCCAATCCGCAAGCTGTCTTTCGGGATATACGATTTCATCCGCACCGTTTCGCAGAAGGAATTTTGCGTGTACTTCCCGTGCCGCACGGGAAACTATCTTTTTGGCATCCAATTCCTTTAATAGAGATGTCGTTTCAAGCGAGCTTTGAAAATCGTCCCCGATTGCAACGATGCAAACATCAAAATTATTTACGCCCAAAGACTCCAAAAACTCCTCATTTGTTGCATCACCTATTTGCGCGTTCATAACAAAGGGCAATACCGCATTTACTCTTTTTTCGTTTTTGTCTACAGCCATAACCTGATGCCGCATCTCGTTAAGCTTCATAGCAATATGCCTGCCAAACCTTCCAAGCCCTATTAATAAAACAGATTTCATATTATTTCTCCTTTAGCCAACCGTTATTTTTTCTTGCGGATATTTTGTTACGTTTGTCCCCGTACCTTTCATTGCCGCAAATATCAATGTCAGTCCTCCGACTCTTCCGAAAAACATGAGTATAATCAGAATGAACTGCGAAGCAATCCCCAACTGTGAGGTGATGCCAAGCGAAAGCCCCACTGTTCCGATTGCCGACGCTGTTTCAAACAGTGACTGGAGCAATGGAAGATTTTCGATGCGGCTGATGATCATTCCGCCACCTATAAACAGCCCAATATACAGTAAAAAGATAGTTGCCGCACTTTTCACGGTATCGTCGGATATGCGCCGTTTGAAAAAGTGTGTATCTTCCTTTTTACGAAACACGGACAGCGCCGATGAAACCAAAACGGCGATTGTGGTGGTTTTCATACCGCCAGCCGTTGAACCGGGCGAACCGCCGATCACCATCAACAATATTATCAGCATTTGACCTGTCTCACTGAAGGATGTTAAATCCGTGGTATTAAAGCCGGCTGTTCTCGGCGTAACAGACTGGAAAAGAGAGGTCAGAATTCTTTCTCCCAGTGGAAGGTTCTGATACTCGAAAAAGAAAAAGTAAAGCGATGGCAGGATAATCAGTATTCCCGTAACCGTGAGGATAACCTTGCTTTGCATTCGGTATTTTCTGAAATGAAGCTTATTGTTATTAATATCTTCCCAAGTTAAAAAGCCTATTCCGCCGATAATAATAAGGGCCATAACCGTGAAGTTGAAAAAAGGCTGTGATGAATAAGAGGTTAATGACGAAAATGGCTCTTTAATGCCGATTAAGTCAAAGCCTGCGTTGCAGAATGCCGAAACAGAATGGAACAAGGCGTACCATAAACCCTTCGTAATTCCGTAATCACGGATAAAAGCCGGCAAAAGCAGGGCTGCTCCAATCAGCTCAATGCACACCGAGGTTTTTAATATAAATTTTGTAAGCCGCACAATGCCGCCGACATGATGTGCAGAAACTGCCTCCTGCATAGTACTTCTCTGCATTAGACCTATTTTTCGACCTGAAAAAGCCGCAACCGAAACCGCAACCGTGACAATACCCATACCGCCGATTTGAATTAAAAACAGTATTACGCTCTGCCCGAACATTGACCAGTATGTAGCGGTATCGTGTATAACCAAACCGGTTACACAAACTGCGGAGGTGGCGGTAAACAGTGCGTCTGAACATACAGCGCCTTTACCGTCCCTTGTTGCAACGGGCAGCATTAACAGTATGCTGCCTAAAATTATCACAGACAGAAAGCCTAATATAATAATCTGGAACGATGTAATGTGCTTGTGTTTTGGATTTTGTCGTTTTATCATAACGGATACCTTCGCAATCTTAATATCAAATTTAGACTGTCTTTATTTTATCTTAATCTGCATTAAATCGGCGTAAGCAAGATAAAGACGATATTAAGATTGCATAAAGATAAAGGCGGAAAAGCCGAAACTCTTCCGCCTTAAAACTATTACAGAATTCCGTCCAGCATCAAATTTACTTTAAGAACATTTACTGTTTCTTCTCCGAAGACTCCTAAGAATTTACCATCGGTGCATTTCTTAATAATCTCCCGTACCTCGTCCTCGGTCATATCGTTTGCTTTTGCGATTCTTGCCACCTGATACTCGGCGGCGGCGGGGAAAATATGGGGGTCAAGTCCGCTGCCCGAGCAGCTCACAACCGTACTTTTTTCCGTCAACCTCAATAATACTCCCGTTTGCTTTGTCGGGGAAAATAAGCTGCGCAAACCCTGTAACGACACCCGTATAAACCACGCCGCAGAGTAATGTGAATATAAGAAAAATTATTGCCGCTCTCGGCAGTACATTTTTTAATGTTTTCATTATAAAACCTCCTTATGCCAAGCCGAACAGTACAAGCAGCATATCAATCAGCTTAACGAAGATGAAGGGTGCCGCCAAACCGCCGAGACCGTAAATTAACAGGTTGCGGGACAAAAGCTTGCCTGCGGGAACCTCACGGTATTTCACACCTTTGAGTGCCAGCGACATCAGCAATCGTATCCGCGTCCAAAATCGCCGGAGGATGAAAGCCAAAACAAAGAGAGCCGAAAAGCGATCAGCAAACAAATGAAGCCTGTTCGAGAAAAGCTTTGCCGTGCGGAGAAAATTTTGGAGAAGTCTCCGCATTTGTATGAATTATTAAAGCAAGAGCACGAGCTTGAGAGAAAAGCCCGTGCGAGATATTTAGATAAAGGTCTGTTATGAATATGCCGAGTCGCACAATTACACAGTAGTCGGTGAATATATCGACCGAGCACAAAGCGGTAAATTTGATAACCGTGCCGAATTTCAAAGGTTGATTGCAGACAGCGATAAACACACCTTTGATGGGATACTTGTGTATCAGCTTGACCGCTTTGCCCGTAACCGTTATGACAGTGCGATTTATAAGGCAAAATTAAAGAAAAAACGGCGTCAGAGTTTTATCTGCAAAAGAGAATATCACCGATGACGCTTCAGGTATCCTTATCGAAGGCGTTCTTGAAAGTATGGCGGAATATTACTCGGTGGAACTTGCGCAGAAGATACACCGGGGAATGTCTATCAATGCCGAAAAATGCTTATCAAACGGCAGCAATCCGGGACTTGGGTTTAAGGTCAACAAAGCAGACCGCACCTTTTATGTTGACGAGGAAGAAGCGGCTATTGTCCGTGAAATATTTGAACGATATGCAAGTGGTGAAACCAAAGCGAAAATTGTAAAGGATTTGCAGCGGAGAAAGGTTAAAACTTCTATCGGCAACGAATTCACATATAACAGCCTTAGCCGCCTTCTCAAAAACAAACGCTATATCGGCATATATTTATACAAAGGAGTTGAAACACCCGGCGGAATGCCACGCATCTTGGATGACGACTTATTTTATCGGGTCCAATCGCTTATGAATAAAAACAAATCAGCACCCGCTCGAACAAGGGGCGAAAATGAATATCTCCTAACTACGAAACTTTTCTGCGGTCATTATAAAGAAATGATGGTAGGCTACGGCGGCACGGGTAAATCCGGCAAGCAGTATCACTATTATATGTGCAAAAAGAAATGCGATAAGAAGATTATCGGCAAGCAATATATCGAAGACCGTGTTGTCAGCGAATGCCTAAAAATGCTTACTGATGATAAAATCCGATATATTGCAAAGCGTGTTGCAGAGGAATGTAACAAGAGTCCCGACAATATATCGGTGCGTGAAATCAAGAAAGCTATTAAGGAAGTCGATGCTGCCATTGAAAACCTTTGGAAAGGTATTGAACAAGGACAATCGGTTGATATGCTGACTGAGCATCTGCATAAACGACAAGCAGAAAAAGAGGAATTGGAAACTCAGCTTGCTATTGAGAACAACAAGAAAATCTGCCTATCCGAAGCGCAGATTTTAGGCTTTCTTGATTATGTGTGCGAAATGCCGTTTGATGATTTTAATAAGCGCAGAGCTATTATCAATATATTCGTTAAATCCATCTACTTGTATGACGATCATTTCACCCTAATTATCAACGCAAGTAAGAAGCCTTTGAACATCGACAATATCCCGCTTGATGATATTGAGGAAGCTTTTGAGGGCGAAAATACCGAAACGGAGGGGTGTTCATCCTTGATGACACCCGCTCCACCAAATAAGAACCGCAATTTTGATACAAAGCGTATCTTAATTGCGGTTCATTTTTTATTTCTTAAAAACGGCTTGTAATCAGTATTTACGGCATTTTTGCCGATTAGTAAAGTGTCAGAGTGAATAAAAAATACGGCTGTTTTGTAATAAAAAAGGCAGCCGTTGAGTGTGTTTTTAGAGCCGATTTTTTATTCTGACACAAAACTTTTTGACCGTTTCATTTTTAAAAATAAGCGTTTCATTTTTCAAAATCAGAATTTATAACGGATGTCCTGTTTTTGGTTCATCTGTCTTGTTAAAATAAACACATAAATAAAAGAAAACTGAGTGATAAGCATTGGGGATAAGGCTTTTGCGAGATGCACAGCCTTGGAAAACATAACAATACCAAACGGTGTAATAAACATTGAAAATTATGTCTTTGCAGGATGTAATTCGTTGCAAAGCATAAATGTAAGCGATGGTAATTCCAATTATTTGTCTTGTGGAGGTGTATTGTTCGACAAGTCCAAAAGCGTACTTATTAAATATCCGGAAGGGAAAAAAGATACATCTTATATCATTCCTGATGGCGTAACAAGCATGGGAAAAGGTGCTTTATTCTTGTGTGAATCATTGAAAAGCATAACAATTCCCGAAAACGTTACAAGCATCTGGGATAGTGCTTTTTATCATTGCGACAACCTTATAATCTGCGCTCCATTATGCTAAAGACAACGGCATTAAGTTTAAAGAAATATAATTATTGTGTGTGGTAATTGTATGTACGCTCCGCCGCGGAAAAAATGCTGATTATAAATAATCCTTGACATCCTCAAAAAATATACAGACGAAAACCACAGGCTCAGCCAGAAGGATATAATTGAGATTCTCGACAAAGAATACTGTATGAAAATCGACAGAAAGTCGGTCAAGCGCAACCTGATGAACCTGATTGAATTCGGGTACGATATTGAGTACAGTGCGTCAATAAGACTGGTAAAGGATAAAAACGGCGAGAAATTGGAAACCAAAATACTGTCCGATTTTTATCTCAACAGATCCTTTACGGACGGCGAGCTGCGGCTTTTAATAGACAGCGTCTTGTTTTCAAACCATATCTCATATTCGCAGTGCAGGGATCTTGTCGAAAAGCTTGAGGGACTTTCAAATATTTACTTCAGATCAAGGGTAAAACACATTCGAAATCTGCCTGAGAATCAGCCGTCAAACAGTGAGCTGTTTATGACCATTGAAACGCTTGACAAGGCTATAAGCCGAGGGCTGCAGGTGTCGTTTACATACAATTCCTATGACATTGATAAGAAGCTGCATCCACGCAGGACAAGCAATAATGAAGTACGAAACTACATTATTAATCCGTATCAGATTGTTGCTACAAACGGCAGATACTATCTTGTCTGCAACTATGAGAAGTACGACAATATTTCGCACTATCGCCTCGACAGAATCACAAATATCAAGCTTCTCGACACACCTGCAAAGCCGCAGAGAATGGTTAAGGGAATTGAAAACGGACTTGACCTGCCAAAGCACCTCGCTGAGCATCTGTATATGTTTGCAGGCGAAAGCGTAGCGGTGAAATTCATCGCAAAAAGGTATATCGTGACCGATGTTATCGACTGGTTCGGTAAGGATATAAAATTCTCGGACGCAACAGATGATGAGGTCAAGGTGACGGTCAAGGTAAACCCGATTGCCATGAAAATGTGGGCACTGAAATATTCAAGGCATATAAGGGTCATTTTTCCGCAAAGCCTTGTTGATGAAATTAAGGCTGATATTGATTTTGCTAAGAAAAATTATGAATAAAAAGGAGTAATTATTGATGAAACAAATTAATTTAAACGGAATTAACTGCTGGATTATTAATCTTATGCCATTTCCTAAGGATGAAAGATATTCATCTGAGGTTTTACCTTTTCAACAAGAATGCATTAAAAATAATATTTTTGGTATGGGTTGGGCGACAAAAATAATTGACGAAATTGCAGACAACGAAGAGATTACTGAAGAAAACAAAGCAAAGTATGAATCAATGGTTGAAATAGACCGTCCTCAATACAAAGAATCATATAAGTCTGCACTTAAAATGTACCAAAACATTGCTGACGGCGATTTAGTGATAATGCGTCTGAAAAATTCTCATTTCTATTTAGGCAGAGTTGATGGCAAGGCAAAGTATATTCAAAGATTTTCTGTTAATGGTGCTAATAGGCTATCATGGGGATGTAATGTAAAGGAATGGTTTGAATTTGAAAATGAAGAAGAATTACCATCTGATATAATTGGAAGATTTTCACAAAGATATCATTCTACCATTCAGAGAGTTGCAAATAATAAATTAAAAATTATGATAATTGCATCTTATGAAAGGGCATCCAAGACTACGGAATTTAATATACCTAAGCCCTTGTTAAATCAAGATAATTTTGTAACGAGTTTAAACTATATGGAGTTGGAGGACCTCGTTAGTCAGTTTATTTATGAAAGGCATTATAAAGAGGGATATATTTTATTGCCCTCTTCCTGTAAAATTAACAAACAAAATTATGAATTTAGCTTTGTAAGCGTAAATAGAAATCCTATAACCTGCCAGGTCAAAAATCAAAGTGACGACATTATTCCAAATGAATATAATGATGAAAAGAGTTATGATAAAATCTATCTTTTTTCAGGAAAATGGAAAGACGAGGATATTGATAAATATAGAAAAGAATATGCCGGCACAAATATTTATATAATTAGTAAGGAAGAATTGTATAACGAGTTAATGAAAAATTCATATCTAAAAGCTAAACTTGAAAAATTCTATGATATATAATAATTGCTCAGGTATTTGTTATGCCTGTAGGACAAACAATAATATTTTCGGCGCAATCTGCGGAGATATTTTAGGTTCAACATTTGAGTTTGAAAAGAAGAAATACAATAATATTTCAGAAATTGATTTGTTCAGAGACGGTAGCCATTTTACTGATGACACTGTGTTGACCCTTGCTGTTGCTGACTGGTTGTTGCATGATCTGAATGATTATGAAGATGATGATTACTTTAAAGACAAGTTAGTGAAAAGAATGGTTGACTATGTTTGCAGAAAATATAAAAATCAACCACTGGGATACGGATTTAGTTTTTGGCAATGGTGCAACAAAGCCTATCTGATTGATGAATACGAACCTTATAACAGTTTTGGAAACGGTTCTGCAATGAGAGTAAGTCCCGTTGGGTGGTTTTTTGACACTATGGAAGAAACTATGCGTTTTGCAAAATTATCTGCTGACATAACCCATAATCATCCTGAGGGCGAGAAAGGCGCAATGTGTATAGCGGCTGCAATTTTTCTTGCGAGAAACGGAAAATCTGAAGATGAAATTAAAGAATATATTATCAGAGAATTTGGCTATTCAGGACTTGATTTTTCGGTTAAAGTATTGCGTGAAAAAAGTAATTATAGTGTAACTTGTCAGGATACAGTTCATTTGGCAGTTGCTGCTTTTTTAGAAAGCACTGACTTTGAATCAGCCATAAAACTTGCAATTTCATACGGAAGTGATTCAGACACAATAGCTGCAATGGCAGGAAGCATCGCAGAAGCTTACTATAAAGAAATTCCTTTATATATTGCGAATTTTTGCAAGTGTAAACTTGATAAACATGCCGCTTGCTTGTGCAAAGAATTTTTTGATTTTGTAAACAAGCAATCTCAAAAAAACATATGAAAAACACTATCAAAACATTAAGGCAGGTGCAGAACTTGCCTTAATGTTCAAAGTAGGTTGAAAAATGTATCAACAGCGGTTTGATTGCAGCACAGTGGGGCAAAGTTAAAACGAAACTTAAACATAATAGACAAATATTCATAAACCGCAGGGAGTTGGATTCCTGCGGTTTTTAGTGTGAGCTCGGTTCGCACATTAACACTTGCCAGCAAAAGTCTACTGCATCTTGGCAGTAGAAACTGTCAGCCTAAGGCAAGGGTGTTCACCGTGAGGTGAAATCTGAAGTAAGCCGGATTGAGGGATAAAAAGTTCCCGATGGGCAAAATTCCGGACCGACGGACAGAAATCACATATAAGGCGGTAATAGGCGGACGACTCTGCACGACAAGAAGAAGTCCAATACTACCCGAACCTATTGCAGTAGATGTGGCGGTTACGGAAGGAAGGTTATCATTCTTACCCGGGAGGTCTGTAAGATATGCTCCCGACAAGAGGGAATAAAAGGTTCCCACAGGAGTAAGCTGTGTCGAAAGGCAGCGGTTGAACTTACAGAAGTCAGCTTCACCCATAGTACCGATGAAGTGGCTAATCACCACCGAGGAAAGGGGTGGACGGTAAGGGGTTGTGTGAAATCAAAGTTGATAGATTGCGATTGAAAACAGTTGCTCTGCGAAGATTAATGACTGAGGGTAGACTGGAAGTCGAGAGTAAAAGTCAAGAATGTTTAGTAATCATCAAGAGAGAAGTCACAAGCAACATCTTACCGAAACGCCGTGTACCGAGCAGTACGCACGGTGTTGTGGGAGGACGGCGGTTAGCCACCGCTTCCTACCCGATTGTGGCTAAAATTCATATTTTCCGACAAAAATTTTAATTTTTCCAAAAAGTACTTGTTTGAAATGTGGTATTCTGATATAATTAAAAGCACAAAGTTTGGAATAATATCAAGCTATGCAACATAATCCAAATTATGTTATACTTAATAATTAGAAAGAAGAAGATGCAAACATACTTTTCTTATACTCATTTAGGAACCCAACAATATTTTTTAGGAGAAAAACGTATGAAAAAGATTACAAGTCTACTTTTGACACTTTCATTAGTGTTCTGTGTGCTTCTTGCTCTGCCCCTTATGCAATCTCTTAGCAATATGACTACTGGAACAGGACCTTTGTTAGGACATGATGTTAAAGGTAAATACGCCTCTGCAAAAGCTTCCTTTGTTGCTTCTAGTGGCAAGGTAGTAATTGGTGGTATGACACATCCCCATATGCAACCAACATATTATCTTATTGCTAGAAACAATTTTTCTTCATTAGGTTAATTGATAGGATAGATTAATATGTTGAATATTGTTCGCAAACATAAAATGCCTGTTCTTATTCTTAGCGTAGTTGTGATTTATGCTTTGCAGTTCCTTGTATTTCCAAAATTTTTGTCACAGTATTATCCAGTTTCAAATGAAGCTTGGTTCATACTTATTATCCCTTTAATCGTTTTTTCTGTCTTAACGAATACACTAATTGATGTAAATATAGGAAGATGGGCAATTGTCGATATCATATACTGTGTAATGATTCTCATATACAACGGGAAGGGGTTTTATGGTATTGGAAAAAGGGGATTATCTATAGATGGAATGTCTCCATCCTATTCGTTCGAGTTGGCAGTAATCACAATTTTAATGATTACATTAGTTCTATTTTTTTTTCAAATGTTGGTTCGAGCAATTCGACTAGTTTATTTGAAAATTAAAAACAGTAAAAATTAAAATTCTCCTATAATTCAGAGAAGTGCAATCGGTCTTGAGCGTTTCAAATCGGTTGCACTTCTTTTTTGCAAATATTCAAATATTTACTTGCTTTTTGAAATACCATCTTACATATTACAGGAGTATTATTTGATACAGTAAGGAGGATTTGCAATATCTACAAAAACAACATAGCAGAAGTTGATGCAAAAGCATTTGGATCAAAAATCTACAGTAAATTTCTTTTGCAAAAGTGCTTCACCCTTGTATTTCTCGTTGCGCAGAATACTGTTTATCGTTGTCTGGTTCCAGGCTTTTCTGCCTGTTGGAGTCGGTGTTCCAAGTCCGTCAAGGTGTTTGCAAATTCCTGATGCGGTCTTTCCTTGAAAAAACAATCGGTATATCAGTCGTACAATTTCAGCCTCCTTTTCATTGATGACCGGCTTGCCGTCTTTGCCCTTATCATAGCCGAGAAAATTCTTATAGGGCATAGTTACCTTTCCGTCAGCAAAACGCTCCGCCAAGGGGCAATTGCACCTATACGCTGATAGGTGCCACCTGTCATGGTGGAAGGAGAAAGTGAACTATCCAACTGAAGAATAACTACAGCAGAAAGAATAGCAAGAGGATATATGCGGTTTGTAAGAGTCTGTTATCCGGCGGATATTCGGCAAGGCAAATCCAACCTAAACCGACTGTGCTTTTTCTTTCTGCTGTAGTGAAAGCGTGAAAAACCACAAAAAATAAATTTATCGCTTTATAACCCGTTGTGTTTTTCATAGAAATATGCTATTATATTCTTGACAGTCACTTCTGCTTTTTTTGGATTTTGTTCGGAGGCAGCAAACCCTAATTGAATCGAGGCTGACGATATGAATATTAGCTATAAAAAGCTCTGGAAATTGCTGATTGACAGGGATATGAAAAAGAAGGGCCTGGAAAAGGCTGCGGGCATCAGCAACTATGTCATTTCCAAAATAACACGGAATGAAAATATCACGGTTGAAACCGTGGGAAAGATCTGCAAAGCACTGAATTGTACGCCGAATGACATGTTGGAATTCGTGTCTGTCAGTGAGTAAGAGGTTTGATTATGAACAGCATTTTGAAAAAAATCAGGCAAAGCGATGCCTTTAATGAGGAAAATCGAATCCCCTATACAAAGGCGATCGTGTTGATGAGCTTATTTACTTTTGTGTTTCTGGGCGCGGAATTTTTGTTTGTCAATATGATCTCCCGCACGGTTTCGGGGAATCAATCGGTAAATGCCCAAAACTATGCGCTTGGTATCAGCGTCATCGGTTTCGTTCTGTATCCTGTTTTCTCTCGATTTTGTAAAGGAAAATGGCAAACCGCACTTGCAATGTGCGCAGTGATTTTGTCGGTTATTTGTCTTTTTGTGATATGCCGCCATGCCTCTTATGCACTTACACTTGGCATGGGACTCTTGCTGTTTCTGATTCTCGGCGCGTTTGGAAGTGCCGTATTCTACAAAACACTATGTCTGTTAGAGGACAACACCTATATTGCGCGACTGACAGGCGTTTCCTATATGCTTGGAATCTTGCTTCAAATCGCAAACAACAATTTGGTTCATATAGATTACATAGAAGCCGGCATACTTTCTGCATTTATACTATTGCTGGCATTTATGCTGATAAAAGCAGAAAAAAACAGCGTTGTCCCTGCCTTCTCCAAAAGCAAAACCGAAGAGGAAAACGACGAAAGCGGAAAGGATAGCCTGAAAATCATTTTGCTCCTCGTCCTTTTCGTCGCACTGATGACCTGTATTTTCGGCACCATGGACAATGCGGTCACCGTATACCACGCAAACGGAACGGTGAATATTGGTCAGTGGCCGAGAATACTTCTCGCACTCAGCGGTCTTATGGCAGGTTTTTTATTTGATATTGCAGGCAGAAAATATATGAGTGTGATCATGTACTGCGTAATGCTTTTGTCTACGACCTGCCTTGTCATTATTCAATTTGCCGGTCCGTTCACGGTGGGTCTGGTCATATTCTATCTGTCCGCCGGCTTCTTTGCTGTTTTCTTTACCTCTTCCTTTATGGAGATCGCCCGATACACAAAAAAGCCGGAGCTGTGGGCGGGGCTCGGCAGAGCCGTCAATAATCTTGTCGCCGCTGTAATCACGGGAGGCTCCCTTGCACTGCTCAATTCCGGCAATAATATTGCCATCACCACCATTGAACTGATCATGTTCGTCCTTGCCAGCGTCGCCGCATTTATATATACGAATATGAGAAGAAGTTTCTTTGAGAGGCTTGACGCAAAAGACAAAAATAAATTGAGTGACAGTGAAAGACTGCAAAAGTTGTCGGAGCAGTTTTCGCTGACGCAGAGAGAAACCGAGGTTTTCGGACTGCTTGTCAATACCGAAGACGGATTGCAGACGATAGCCGATGGTTTGTATGTCTCCAGACGAACCTTAGAGAGATATGTCTCCGCCATATATGAAAAAACAGGTGCAAAATCACGGATCGGGCTTGTTACTCTTTATAACAACGTATAATTAAACATAACAAAAAGCATTTTATCCTCCTACCAATGTGGGAGGATATTTTTTTGCGGTTTTTTCAGGGAAAACCGATATTTTTGCCTCGATTTTAAGAATGGCGGAGTTCCGCCACCCCATTTTCGGCAGATTGGCGGACTTCCCTTATATCAAAATCGGCACTCTGTAAGTATAATTATATGCAAAGACGGTCGGGAGGAATACGAATTGCGACACAAACTCTTATATTTTATCGAAAGGTATAATAAGAATTATTTGCCCAAAATTTTAACTGTCCTTTTGCTTGCAAGTTTGGCTCTGAGTGCCTGTGCCAAAAAGCCTTCGCAAACATACAGTTCTACATCAATCCCAAAGCCTTCACAAAACACATCTACGCAGGCGGAGCCGGTAACGCTGGAACAGGCGCTTCTCAAGGAGCGCGGCAAGCCGTATGACCAATCGGACTACAAGACATTTGTCGGCGGCGAGGGCATTATAAACGAATACGCCGAATTCGACTGTAATCTGGATCACGGCTACAGTAAAACCGTCAACGATTTCGTGGTGGCTGACGGAAAGCTGTATCAGGCAAATTTCAACTCCGTTTTGGCAAACGGCAAGAACATACAGGAGGTCGGCACCCTGCCCGGGAAAAATATCCGATATTGGCGCCTGACCCATGACGGTGAAATGGGAGAGATCTACTTAAATGACGGCTCCGGCTATAAGGTCAGCAACCCGCCGTTTACGGCCTCGCCGATGGATAAGGCGCAGCATCCGCTGTTCCGAAAGGTTTACCGCTATGCTTCCGACGGAAAGGTGCTGGAGGATCATACGGTAGAATACTTAAATGCCGATAATGTCTACTCCGGCGATCCGATGATCGCCGTTGCCGGCGGTAAAGTCAGTCTGCTTTTTTCGGGCAAATATCTTGATAAGGGTACGACCGGCTGGAATTGGTATAGGGACATGGATTGGCGGGAGTACATTGCCTTTGATTTGGAGCTGTCTGAGCTTGTCGGCGAAGCACCAATCCGGCTGCTTAATCGGAACATTCTGATGACCAATTGTGCCTTTTATGAGATCGTGTATGCCTCGGAGCCTTTGGACGACAGCGACACAAAAGCGCAGCTTGCGCCGGACGGCTCGGTGTCTCCCTATTATCCCGCAGCGCAGCATCTCAACTGCAATGTAAAGCTAAGAAAGCTTGAACTGCTCACTGCTTTTTACGGTGATGTCCGCAGCATCAGCACAAGCTATGTGATCACCGAGGACTATACGATGCTTCCCATTGCCGAGGTGCTTACAGACGGATACGGTGCGTATCAAAAATACGATCCCTGCCGTTTCTATTGGGACTATGATCAGAAATAAGGAAAAGGAGAGAAACACGATGAATACAAAACGAATCACGGCACTTGCGTTGGTCTTGGTCATGACCTTGCTTCTTGCCGCCTGCGGCAGCAAAACCGTTGTGAACGATGACGGCACAAAAACCGAACAAACAGAACGCGGAGTCAAGGTGACGCAAACGGCGACAAAAGCCGAACAAACAGAACGCGGAGTCAAGGTGACGCAAACGGCGGCAAAAGCCGTGCAGACCGAAAAATACGAAACCGCCGATTTCAGCATGACCATCCCAAAGGGCTGGACGGTAACGACCGGCGGAACAAATATCTACCACAGTATTCGGGTAAGCGATCCGAACGAACCGCTCAATCAGATGTTTGTGCTGCTCAAAGCTGATATTCTTCTGCACAGTCAGGCTGGCAAAGATGCATGGCAACAGAACTACAGCATGGGGAATACCCAGGCGGCGCTTTTTGCTAAGGCCGCTGTGCTTGATAACCCGTCTACAGAGGGCTTTTTCAAAATATTCTCACAGTATACTGCATTTGCATCGGAGGTGGAGCCTGCTTATTCGGGATATGCGTTCCCTGGGTTTGATAATTTTACGGTAACAGACCGCTATCCCTCTGCCAGCCCGATGAAGTCCTCCGCTCTCGGCGACGAGCAGCTTCGTGCGACATTCACGGATAACGGCAAAGAGGGCGAGGGCCTATTTGCCGCCAGTGTGGTGGACTTTGGTAGCCTTGCCATCTCCAACGGCAATGTGGTAGGCTATCAGCTCCAGACGGTGGACGGCGGCTACTATATGGCTTACAACATCGTTGCTGTTACCGCCGCAAAGGACACCTTTATCGAGTGGGAAGGTGTGCTGACCGATTGCTTCAAAACCCTGCAGTATTCCGACAGCTTTGTCAGTACCACCAATCAGGCAAGCAATGAAAAGGTTGCCATTGCTCAGCAGATCAGCCAGAACTTCAATGAGACCATGGACGGCTTTATGTCCTCCTGGGAAAGCCGCAATAGAAGTCAGGACATTATGAGCCAGAAGCAGAGCGACGCCACCCTCGGCTACGAGCGCGTTTACGATACCGAGACCGGCGAAATTTACAAGGCTACGAACGGTTTTACCGATGTGTACGACGGCAAGCGGTACAAGGCAGTGACCGACGACAATATGTATGCCGAACCTATCAGCGGGTATATTGAAAAGCAATAACACCATAACAAAAACGGTTTACCGTAGAATCGTGATGAAAAGGAGGTGACGGACGGTGAACAGGCAGCTTTCCGCTTTGCCGGACAGTAAAACAACAAGAATAATACTGCCGTATAAAAGGCAATATGTGATCTTCGCCGTTTATGAAGTGCTGGATAAAAACGGTGCCGAATATGAAAAAACAGACGCATCCACCATTTTAGCAGAGATGTCGGTATACGGTAATTTAAGCCGGTTTTCCGTCTCCGTAAATGAACAGGAAACGGGAACGGAACTGACCGTAACAATGATACATCCTTGCGAGGGACTGTCCGATACCGGTATCCGAAGGGCAACGACCGCCATAGCCGACAGTATATCGCAGCATTTGGAAAACGAGCTTGTGATAAACAAGTTGAAGGCTTGATTTCAGATCATAATCGAAAGCCTGAAGCAAAGAAAAATTGAAGGAAATGTCTATGAGAAAATTCGGAGAATATGTCCGAGCGGCATATGGGTGTTTCTCGGCAAAATGGATTTTCGGGGTGCTTGCGGCACTTGCCTTTTGCCGTCCTTAACAAAAACGGTTCTGTTGTGCATAACAAAAGAATCGCTTACCGCAGGCGCGGTGTTTTTTGCAGACCTGTTCTGCATTGTCTGCGCCTGTATACACATTTATTCCAGGATATGTTTTACCCATCGAGGGACGCGGAATGGTCATTGGAGGACTGGTGGAAAAAGAGCTATTACGACAAGCTGAACTTTTATGCGCAGATGGTAAGGAAAGGTCGCAAGAAGGAATTTGAATGGCTGCGTGATCAGCTGCTGAACATGGCGCCTCATACCGGAGGCACAGTTCTTCCAAACAACACCGAGACAAAAAGCCGAATATTTATCTCTACCCCGAAACGGAAACCGAGATAACGGTCACCTTTGAAAAGCCGGAATATCTCACCTCGTCCATTCCGGACTATAGGGGAGCGTGGACGGTAACGGCATCTCCCAACGGCAAGCTCACCGATGCCATGGGCAACAGCTACGGCTATCTGTTCTATGAAGCTCTTGTGAAAAAGAAGGCGTTCCAAACCGAAGAAGGCTTCCTTATTCCGGCAGACAACCGCGACGAAACTTTCCGACGGATACTGACGGCTTACGGATTTAATGAGCAGGAAACGGCCGACTTCATCGAGTACTGGTCGGATTATCTGAAAGGTGGCACGGATTACCTTATGTATCCGATGCTGACCGACGGTGTTAACGCCGCCATGCCGGTGTCCTTCTCCGTCAACCCTGACAGCATAACCCGTATATGGTTTGGCTTTGCTCACTATGACGGAAGTGAAATAAAAAAACCGAGATCACACCGATCGAGCGAAAAGAATTTACTGTTGTTGAATGGGGAGGGCTGTTTTGGATTGATTGACAGAGCAAAATAAAATCACTCTAACGAAATGTATAGCAGAAAGAATGGAGGCAACCAAATGAATGAGTCACGAGTATTTATGTTAAATGGCACGGATATGCAAAAGATCGTTACCCGCTTAGAGGGTTTCTTTCGCACCGAGAAGGGTATGGAGGTGCAAAGCTCCGAGACTACGGAGGGCTACGTTATGCAGGCGAGCCAGCCGAAGGATGGATGGAAAACTCTTACGGGAATGCGGCTTGCCGTTACCGTGCAGATGACGGTTATGGGAAATCAATTGAATGTAAACATCGGCGAAGGACAGTGGTCGGATAAAATCGGCGCCGGAGCAATCGGTCTGTTTGTTGCATGGCCGCTGGCGATCACTGCCGGAATGGGTGCATTCAAACAGAAAAAGTTACCGGGCGAGGTGTTTCAGGTCATCGAAACTACCATTATGACCGGCGGCCAACCTGTGGTTGTGACCGGCGCGGGTCAGACGGTGGCGGCGGGCATGACCGTATGCCCGAACTGCAAAGCGCAGCTTTCCGCCGATGCAAAATTCTGCGACCGTTGCGGAACAAGGCTCGGCAGAAAATGCCCGAACTGCGGTGCCGATGTTAAACAAAACAGTGTTTTCTGCTCCGAATGCGGACAAAAACTTTAAGAAAGGATATTAAGACTATGAAGAATAAAGCGTTTAAGACAAAGCTGCTGACAGTCCTGCTCACGCTGTGTATGTTGCTGTCGCTGGTGCCGATATCGGCATTTGCGGTGGATTCGACAGTCAGCAATGAAACGGAACTGACTGCGGCACTTGAAAATGCGGACTGCGCGGAGATCAAATTAGGCGGAAGCATTGAGACCACTTGGGAACTTGATGTGGGGCGCACTGTAACTCTTGATCTTAATGGATATACCCTGAGTTGCAGCGGGACAGATGAGGATATAATTCGGGTGCGCAGCAGCGGAAGCCTGACAATAAAGGATAGCAGCACCGGCGGCAAGATCGACGGGCAGAACAAAAACTGCGGAATTGAAGTCAAAGGCGGTACGCTGACCCTGGAGAGCGGCAGCATCGTGAACTGCACGGATGCCGACGGCGACGGCGGTGCAGTGGATGTTTCCAACACTGGTGTGACGGAAACACAGGTCAAGTATGGTAAGTTTATTATGAACGGCGGTGCCATCATGGACTGCAAAGCCGGCGATGACGGCGGTGCGGTGGACATTGGCAGCGGCTGCACTTTCATTATGAACGGCGGCACCATCAGTAGTTGCAGAGCCGACGATGACGGCGGCGCAGTATTTATTAAGCAGAGCGGCTCTTTTGAGCTGAACGGCGGTGTCATTCAAAATTGCTCTGCCGGTGCCAACGGCGGTGCGGTAAATATTTATCAAGATGGCCGCTTCACCATGACCAGCGGTACTATAAAAAGCTGCAAGGTAGACCTGGGCGGTCTTGGCATGGCGGTGTACGGCAGCAACGACAAGGCCGTGGTCACCATGACCGGCGGCACCTTTGAAGACTGCGGTGCATACCCTTATTCCTTTGATGAATTTACCGTAACCTTTGACTCTGACGGCGGAAGTGCTGTGACAGCACAGAAGGTGTTGAATTCTCCGGCCATTAAGCCCGCCGATTCGACAAAGAACGGGTACCTTTTTGCCGGTTGGTATCTGGAGGATATGCAGTATGCCTTCGACACAACGGTCACTACAGATATTACCCTGAAAGCCCATTGGACACCCATATCAGCGTCGACTGCCATCAGTGCGGCTACTATCGAGAATGCGAAGTTCGACTATCAGCCGGGCGATGCCCCGCGGGCAACCGCCGAGGTGCCCAACTACGATACCGATAAATACGAAATCGCTTATGAATGCTGGCAGGAATTTGAAAACAACGAACCCGTTGCCGCTTGGTATTCCGATAACGGTTCACACGGTTCTCTGCCGACCATCACGGAATTTGAAAGCGGAAAAGAATATGTGTATTTCGTTATGCTGAAACAGAAAGACGGATATTCCTTTAGCAGCGAAACCGCCGTTACAGTGAATGGGGAAAGCGTAAAGTCGAGTTTGAGCGGAGAATTCCTGTATCTCCCTGCTGTAAAGACAATTAAGCCCGCCAAACAGAACAGCACGATCACTGCCGTCGATGTTGCGAATGTGAAGCTCGACTATCAGCCGGGCACTGCCCCGCAGGTATCGGCCAAGCGAGCAGGCGCCGATCAGGATAAATATGATATTCTCTTCGAGTGCTGGGAGAAGAATGAGAAAGACGCCAATGACAGCATGCACACGGTTGGCTATTGGTATTCCGATGAAAGCTGCTATTCGGACGGCGATGTTCGATTCAGCACTTTTGAAAAGGGCGGAAGATACGAATATTCCGTGAAACTTCAGGCGAAAGACGGCTATACCTTCGACAGTAATTTGACAAACAAAGAAAATGTCACATTGAACGGAGCAAGTCTGCCGTCCTTTGCGTGGGTCATGGTGATGGATGATGGAAAGACTTGCCTCATTACATATGGAACAGAGCTGCGCCCCGGTCAGGCTGTAGAGAAAATTGACTTTAATGCTCGTATCAACTTTAATGCCAGCGACAAACCGAGCTTTATGACCAGTGCCGTGAATCCGTTTATTGATCTCGACCATGAGCGTTGGGACGCCAATGACGGCAGCGGCTATGGCATTACCTCTAGCGACTACTGGAACGAGCGTTACAACGGCAAGCTCATTACGGAATTTGAAGCCGGAAAGAGTTACACCTATGGCGTATATTTCAAGATTTCCGACTTGGGCATGGAAGAGGGCTATCGCTTTGATAAGAACACAAAGCTCTATATCAACGGTAAAGAAATCACCCTGACACCTGATCAGATCAGTGTAGACGATAACGGCGAAACCATTTGGTTCATGAATGTATTGACCATGACGCCGACCACCGTGAAAGTTATTGATGTGGTGGAAATCAACGGTGTCACCGTCAGCTTCAAGGATGGCGACAAGCCCGTTTTTACCGGCAAGAGTCCCGAAGGCGTGAAGTATGCATACAATTGCGAGTGGTGGGAACTGGACAGCAAAACCGGTGCGATTTCCGCAGATTTCTTCAGTGGCGCTTATGAAAACAAAATCACCGCTTTTGAAGCCGGGAAGACCTATCATTACGGTGTGTATGTAAAGGCTGTGGGCTATGTTGAAAGTGAAAACACCACTTATCTATTCGGTCCCAACACTAAGCTGAAGATTAACGGCGAATTTGTGAATTATAAGCGTTACGAAGGCGATGAGAGCGACGGCTCTGACGGTACTATGTGGGTTCTCACTGATCTGACAATGACCCCTGAAGCAGGTGGCACGACTCCTGCCGAGAAGTACGCTGTTACCTACACCGACGGCGTGGACAATGAGGAAATCTTCAAGGATCAGGTTTATACCGTGGAATTCGGCAAGGCTACCCCTGCCTTCAACGGCACTCCTACCCGTGACGGCTATAAGTTCACCGGCTGGACTCCGGCAGTTGCCGACACTGTGACCAGGAATGCTACTTACACCGCACAGTGGGAGAAGCTGACTCCTGCCGAGACCTTTACCGTTACCTACACCGACGGCGTGGACAATGAGGAAATCTTCAAGGATCAGGTTTATACCGTGGAATTCGGCAAGGCTACTCCTGCATTCAACGGCACGCCTGCCCGTGACGGCTATAAGTTCACCGGCTGGACTCCGGCAGTTGCCGACACTGTGACCAGGAATGCTACTTACACCGCACAGTGGGAGAAGCTGACTCCTGCCGAGACCTTTACCGTTACCTACACCGACGGCGTGGACAATGAGGAAATCTTCAAGGATCAGGTTTATACCGTGGAATTCGGCAAGGCTACCCCTGCCTTCAACGGCACTCCTACCCGTAAGGGCTATACCTTTGCCGGATGGAAGCCTGCGGTTGCAGCCACAGTGACAAGCAACGCTACCTATGAGGCAACTTGGAAGTCCGACTCTGCAACGACAACGCCGAGCGATAACAAGCCGAGCACTGGCGAAACAACAAGCCCGAATACCGGCAATGGGACAAAAAGCCCAAAGACCGGCGATAACAGTAACCTTGCTTTGTGGTTTGCCGTTCTGTTCATCAGCGGCGGCGTCCTGACTGTGCTTGGCATCGCAAGCAGAAAGAAAAGTAAAAATGCCTTGAAATAAGGCTTTTATAAAGGAGGAACTCTTATGAAAAAATTAAAAAACCTTAACAAAAACTCAGGAGGGAAAGTCAGTATAAAATTGAAATCGGCACTTTTGTTATTACTCGTAGCAATATTCAGCATTTCAGGCATAATGACGGTCAATGCCGCTACAGTCAAGGACAACGGAAAATACACGCTGCTACTCACCTGCGGCCTTAACGGTATGGACGGCAAGGTCGACGGCGATTATGCAAAAATGATAAAGTTTGATGCTGCCGACGGGGACACAACGGTAAGCTTATCCGAATTGACTGCGGGCGTACTTCCATTCAACGGCAGCACCAAATTCGCCTATTGGGCAACGGATTGGACGGGCGAAACAAAAGTCGCAGAGGATATACCTTTGTCGGATTTCAATTCGGAGGGTACATTTTGGGTAAGCGACGGTGAGGTGGCATACACCAACGGCTTTGAGATTTACGCAGCATTCTCCGAGGAACCGTTAAAGGGAACAGGCACATATTACCTGACGCTTGACGGCGTCGGCGGCAAAGTAAACGGCAAGTATGAAATGACCCTGACAAGCAGCTCGGGCGAGTATAAGACGGTTGATTTAACCAAATACACCCCCGTAAGAGACGGCTATACCTTTGTCGGTTGGGCTTTGAACGGCGAGTTTGTAACGGAAATATCGGCTGATTGCTTTAAGGAAAGCGACGCTGTAACGGTTCTCGCAACCTATACCAAAAACACCTTTGACAACGACGGTATCGTAGTAACTCTCAATGCTAACGGCGGACAGCTCAACGGTAAGGAGTCTAACACATACGACTATGTAGGCGGCAGAGACTCCGGCGCATTAATGTCACTTTTGCCCTATGTTCCCGTAAGAGAGGGGTATACCTTTAACGGCTGGAACACCAAAAGCGACGGTAGCGGTACTATGGAGAAGTATATTTATTGGAGAATTTGGGACAATAACGAGGAGACCAATAAGAAATATGATAAGGATACCTTGATTACGGAAGACAACGATTATGTGCGGTATAAAAATGTGACCTTGTACGCCTCCTGGACGAAAGCCTCCGGAGAGCCGGAAAAACCCGGTAAGGACACGGTAAAGGAAATTCAAAGCACGGGAGAGACAAAGGCAAAAATCGAATTTGCAACAGAGGTCAGCAAGGATTACAAGCTGGATATCAAGTCCATTGAGGTCAAGAAGGAATTGGCAGACAAGAATGTGAAATTTATTGCGGACATCAATGTGCTGGACGGAAACAACAATGTTGTGAAGATCAGCGATACCAAAATGAAGATCAGAATTGCTCTGCCGGAAGATTTGAAGGGGTATGACAAATACGAAGTCGTTTACATTGTAAATGATGAGATTAAAGAGACCTTGCCTGCTACGGTAGAAAACGGTTATATTGTATTTGAGACAAACCATTTGAGTCAATATGGAATCATTGCGACAAATACCGGCAATGGGACAACAAGCCCGAAGACCGGCGAAACAACAAGCCTGAAGACTGGCGATACAACAAGTCCGAAGACCGGCGATACAACAAGCCCAAAGACCGGCGATACCAGCAATATTGTTCTGTGGGCTGCGCTGCTGTTCATCAGCTGCGGTGCATTGGTCGGTACTCTGGTAATTGATAAGAAGAAAAAGACCATGAAATAAGCGACCTTTTGAAGGGCGGTTCGCCGACTGCATGACAGGCGGTGAGCCGCCTTTTATAGCCACATATCTTTCAAAATTTTACACAATCCCTGTAAAAATGTGTTGCAGGATGGTCAGAACCAGATTATAATTATTACGGTTTTTTGTACATTTGTATGACAAGGTAAACGCGATTCCCGCCAAGCAGTCAGAACTGGAAAAGCAGCTACAGCTGCAGTACTTAAACTTAACATAAAAGAAGAGTACAGAGATGATGCGATTTCTTTAGCTGAAAATCTTGTAAACGGCGAATGTGACTTTACACAGGCTTTAAATAATGTTATTGCAAAATATCCGCAATTTATTACAACAACTACACCAAAATTAAATTTAGGCGGTCCAACAGGTGGACTACATAATATTACAACAAATGACCGTGACGCTTTTGTTTCAGGTGTAAAAAATATGGCAGTAAATTACGCTGAAAAATATTCTGATGTTATTGATGAACGCTTTAAACAAGGAGCGTTGACCGATTCGGTATTAAACACACAATATGAATTTGACGGAGTAAATAAAGTAAATGTTTATTCTATTGAAACTGTTCCGCTTAATGATTATAACATTAATGCAGCGGCAAACAGATACGGTCAGCCAAAGGAACTGGGCAATGATATTCAAAGTTTGAAATTATCACAGGATAAGTCTTTTACATTTACTATTGACCGAAAAAACCGTGATAATACAATGATGGCAAACAGTGCAGGTCTTGCCCTTAACCGTGAAATGGACGAAGTTGTTATACCTACAATTGACAAATACCGTATTAAAGTTATTGTTTCAAATGCTGGCACAGTAGAAAAGCAGGAGATTACAAAAGAAAATGCTTATGAAAGTTTTTTGCTTGCTTCTGCTGCTATGGTTGATAAGAAAGTACCAATTAATGACCGTGTAGTATTTGTTACACCGCTTTATTATACATACCTTAAACTGGACAAGCGTTTTACTTCATACGGTGACAAAGCACAGGAAATAGCAACTAACGGAGCAGTTGGAAAAATTGACAATACCGAAGTTGTAGTTGCTCCAACTGATTATTTTCCCGAAGGTGTCAATTATATTATTATTTACAAAACTGCACTTCTTTTACCACTTAAATTATCAGAATACTTACAGCACGAAAACCCGCCAGGACTTTCGGGCTGGCTCTGTGAAGGAAGAATTTATTTTGATGCTTTCGTTTTAAAGAATAAGAAAGACGGTATTTTTGTATCAGTTAATTCAAGTTATGTTGCTGATAAAGCCGTAACAGGCGAATAAAATAACGCTTTTTCCTCTTTTTAATACATTTAAAACCACCCTTGCATTTAGTTTATACTGTTGCAAGGGTGGTTTGATTTTACATTGAAGATGTTGCATTTTATGCATATTCATCCGTTTTGTAACGGTGATTTTACACGCTTTTATCTTTAAGTTTACAGTTATAACGGCTTTTTGCGGTTATAGTTTTGGTGAAGTCAATTATTGATTAGCTGACGGGCAACAGCAACCGTACACAGAATTTTATGGGATGCATTTATTTTGCGTTATTTCTTTTTCATACAGTTTTTAAAACATTTTTTATCAAATGACGGGTTGAATGCGTAGAAATTCTTTTCGTCAAGTTTGTCGGTCATAAGTCTCAGATTTTCACCGAAGCGTTGATAGTGTACTACTTCACGCTCACGCAAAAATCTTATTGCGTCTTTTACATCGTAATCATCGCAAAATCTTAAGATATTATCATAGGTCGATCGCGCTTTTTGTTCGGCCGCCATATTTTCGTGGAGATCTGTAATTGGATCGCCTTTTACCTGCATAGATGCGGTTGTATAAGGTGAACCTCCTGCCGATTGCGGATATACGCCTGTTGTATGGTCAACAAAGTAATCTTCAAAGCCTTGCTTTTTGATTTCATCTTCCGTGAGGCCTTTTGTAAGCTGATATACAATTGCACCTATCATTTCAAGGTGATTTAATTCCTCGGTACCGATGTCGGTTAAGGTGGCTTTTAATTCCGGCAGCGGCATTGTAAATCTCTGACTTAAATATCTGAGTGATGCGCCGAGTTCTCCGTCAGGTCCACCGTACTCCGAAAAGTGATAATCAGATATAAAGAAATATATCAACCGAAGAAGTTGAGCGGTTAAAGACTATGCAATCTACAAAGCCTTTTAGTATTTCGTTCTTTTCTTTTTCGCTTATTGCAGGGCTTTTTAGAGTTGCTAAAAAGTTTTTCTTTTCTTTTACATTTTCTTTTCTTGGTTTAGTTTTTTCTTGTTTTAATTGAACTTGACGGGAAGAGAGATTTTTTATTTTATCTTCTACAGACTTTTTGTATTCTTTTACTTCTTCAACGGTGTAGATTCCTTCAAGATATGCGTTTTTTATCCGTTGTATTTTTTGATTTTCTTTTTCGATTAAGTTAATGTAATCAATGCAGTCAGCACAAGTTTGAGATAAAGACTTGACCGAAAGTTTAAAATCTTTGTTTTTAAAAACCTGTTCAAGTCCGAGTATTACAAGATTATTAATATTGGTAAGGCTGATGTAATGTGACTGTTTACATATTGATTTTGAGTATTTAATGCATTGCAGTCCTTTGTTTGAATATGCTAATGCAGAGCCGCAGTTGCTGCATTTTATAAAACCGTGCAGCATATATTCTTGTTTAATATTATTGTGTATGCCTTTTCTTTGTTTACGACCGTTAGCTTCTATCAAATTTTGAACTTTATAAAAAATTTCATCGCTGACAATAGATTTATGTACTCCTTGAGTGTACACAATATCTTTGTTGTTTGAATATCTGTAATCTGTTTTTCCGTTTTGATTCCAACGGATTTTTCCTATATAAACGGGATTTTTCAGGATATAATCTATTGTTCTGTTTTCAAAAGGATTTCCTCTTGTAGTTTTGACACCGATTTCGTTTAATTCGGATGCAATTTGCATGCTGCTCTTTCCGTCTATATAATCGGTAAAGATTTTACGAACAATTGTTGCTTTTTCTTCGTTGATAACATATTGTTTATCGACTATATCATAACCGAAAGAGGGAATAGTCACCGGCTGACCTCGTTTGACTTTTTCTGACATTCCTCGCAGCACTTCCCCGGAAAGGCGGATTGAATAATATTCGTCCATCCATTCTATGATACGCTCAATAAGTGAGGAAAACGGATTTTCTTCATCAAGAGTTTCGGAACAGCTTATTACCGAAACATCATTCTTTTTAAGCATAGATTTATATACAATGCTTTCTTCTTGATTCCGTGCAAATCTACTGAACTTCCACACAAGTATTGCACTAAACGGTGCAGGCTTTTGCTTTGCAAGCCCTATCATCTCGATAAATTGTGGCCGTTTTTTGACATATTTGCCTGACAATCCGTCTTCTCGAAATATGTACTCTGACGGGATATTGTAACCGTTTTGTTTTGCGTATTCTTTTATTATACGCAGTTGACTGTCAGGAGAAAGCTCGGTTTGTCGGTCTGTAGATACTCTGATATATGCCGCAGCGGTTTTAAGTTCTTTTTCCATAATAATCACTTTCTATCGCTTAATCTAAGTGAATTTGCTATAAGTCATAATATGTTTCAGAGATAAAAATGTGTTGATTTTTGCTATATATGTTGCTTGGCATCTGCTAATTGATTTTGCATAGCACATAATATATATGTAGGAATAGAATAAAGTTAAGGGGTGGTTATAAATTGTCAAAGGGGCAAAGTTTTATGGTTAGAATACATTTACCGATTAACGGGAAATATTATTTGTGGTATGAAGTTGACGAAGAGAGAAATGTAAAATGGTATTTGCCTCGTGACGAGGCAGTGGCACAAGAGGCTGTACAGAAAATGCTTGAAAATGTCGGAAAACATATGAGTAATTTTTACTCAAACAATTCAGAGTACATTAAAAATCTGTAAATATTGATATTTCAAAAAAATCAGGTCAATCTTTTATCAGATTGACCTGATTTAATATAATAGAATTTTGTATAAACAGTTTTATTTAGAAAAATCCCAATCAAGGAGTCGGTTACCTTTTACGATAAATGCCTTTTCGGAAATTTTAGCAAGTGGAGTGTCACTGTAGCTGTCGGAATAAAATTCGTAAATTTTTGTGTCACCAAACATTTCTCTGTATCGCCTTACTTTTTCTTCACCGTGGCAGTTTATACCGCTGTATTTGCCTGTATGTTCGTCAACGACAGATGCCATAAGATAATTTATTTTGAGAGTTTTGCATATTGGTGCAAGTAAAAATTCAGGGGAGGCGGATATTATTACATCATCTTTTTGCTGTTGATTTTTATAAAACGGTTTGATTTTGTCAATATTAATATTCCAAAAGTCGTTTATGTCTTTTTGTATGTCGCAGTATTTTAAAAATTTATACATTTTTTCTTTAAACTGCGTTTTTGTGCCGATTTTAAAAACATAGAATTTAAGAAAAGCACCGATAAGTGAGGGGGCAAGCAATAAAATTTTTTTATGCCTTTTTAGAGAAAAAATATAGAAATCGGCGGTTGAGTCGCCGTCATATATTGTTTTATCAAAGTCATATACATTCATAAATAAACCTCTTAGTAAATTATTAGCTTTATAAATACTTATATTTTTATATTTTATAATTAATTATAGATTTTTGCAATACCCTTGTTCACCTAATAATCACTTATTTTCGGCATACTTACTGTTGCTTTTTACCCTGAAATATAGTATAGTATAATGTGAGTAATAATATAGGAGTAATACAGTGTTCGGTTATTTACAGATTGAAAAAGAGGAACTTCTTGTAAAAGAGTTTGAAACATATAAGGCTGTTTATTGCGGACTTTGCAAGCAAATGGGTAAAGATTATTCTTTTTTAACCCGTCTTACATTGAGCTATGACTGTACTTTTTACGCAATGCTTTTGATGTCATTACATTCTTCGTGCGGCGGTTTTAAGAAAGGCAGATGTACCTGCAATCCTATTAAAAGATGTAATTTTGCTTACAGCAAAAATGACGATTACCAAAAGGCTGCGGCTTTTTCAATTATTACCGTTTACTACAAACTTATTGATGATATAAATGACAGCGGATTTTTTAAATCTCTGTTTTCGAGAATGATTAAGCCGTTTTTCTCACATCAGAGAAAGAAAGCTAAAAAGCGTTATCCGTGGATTGACGAATATGTGGCTGAAATGATGGAAAGACAGGCTGTTATTGAACAGGATAAAAGCTCTTCTGTTGATATTTCGGCAGACCCGACAGCCCAAATGCTCGGAAAAATCCTTGCAAAAGACGGTAATGACGAAACCGAGAGCCGAGTTTTATACGAATACGGATATAATATAGGCAGATGGATTTATCTTATGGATGCGGCAGACGATATAGAAAAAGACGCTAAGTCATTAAGTTTTAACCCTTTTATACAAGAGGACGGTTTAACTTTAGACAACAATATTATTTCGCTCACTCTTAATCAGTGCCTTGCAAGGGCATATGATGCGTATAATTTACTTGATATAAACGGTTTTAAGGGGATACTTGACAATATGATGCTTAGAGGATTCCCGAAAATTCAGAATAAAATTACAGATAAAACCCAAAAGGACTCGGACAAATCTTTTGAGTCGCAGAAAGGAAGTAAAGATGAATAATCCTTATGAGGTTCTTGGCGTATCTGAAAATGCCAGCGATGAAGAAATTAAAGCAGCGTACAGAAAGCTTGCCAAAAAATATCATCCCGACAATTATGCGGACAGTCCGCTTGCAGATGTTGCCGAACAAAAAATGAAGGAAATCAATGAGGCTTATGATACAATAAATCAATTAAGGCAAAAGGGCAGAGGCTCGGGTTCAACTTCAAATGCAACCGGCGGATATTCTCACCAATCCACAAGATTTCACGGTGTAAGAATTTATATTCAGCGCAATATGATTAACGAGGCCGAACAGATTCTTGATAATACAGAGCAACAGTACCGTGACGCAGAATGGCATTACCTTAAAGGTATGTGTGCATATCGCAAGGGTTGGGCAAATCAGGCTTATTCTTACTTTACACAGGCTGTAAATATGGACCCTAACAATCAGGAGTACCGTGCGGCTCTTAATAATATGAATAATCAGAGGGCTTATAATTACGGCGGCTACACTCAAGGTACACCAAATACAGGTGACGGTGCTATGTGTGATTACTGCACCACATGTCTTTGTGTAAACTGTCTTACAAACTGCCTTTGCAACTGTTGCAGAATGGGCTGTTAATATGAAAAAGTCATCTTCAAGTCCGTTAAAAACAACCTTTAAAGTTACAATTTCGGGTGTGTTGTCGGCACTTTCGCTTGTCTTTATGATGCTCACATCATTAGTGCCGCTCGGTACTTTTGCCTTTCCTTGTATGGCAGGAATTGTGCTTATGGTGATTGTAGTCGAAGCAGGTCATAAGTGGGCGTGGGGCGCATTTATATGCGTTTCACTGCTTTCGCTTTTCCTTGCGGGCGACAAGGAAGCTGTTGTATATTACATTATGTTTTTCGGTTATTATCCGATAATTAAAGGTGCAATAGAGGGAAAAATAAAAACAAGAGCCGTACAGTTTGTGCTTAAATATGCGGTATTCAATGCAGCGGTAATAGGAGCATTTTTTATAGCGGCTTTTTTACTTGCCGTGCCTGCAGAGGAATACACTATAGGCGGAATGTATGTACCGTGGATTTTCTTGCTTGCAGGAAATATATTCTTTACAATTTATGACTTGGCGGCAACAAAACTCGTTACATATTATATAGTTGTACTCAGAAACAAGCTTATAAAACCAAAATACAGAAAATGACAGAGGGGTAGTATTATGAGAAAAGTAAGCGCAAAAAAATTAATAATCCCGATTCTTGCCGCCGTATTGTTGTTTTTTTCACTTCCCGTAAATGCGGCTGAACTTTCACAGACAGAGCAGGCTGTGAGCGCAAGTGTGACAGCAGGAGCGTCAGGTTATGTAAATGATGACGGAGTAAATCTTCGTTCGGGAGCGGGTACAAGCTACAGTGTTGTGACTGTTATGGGATACAAAACAGAATTTACCTTTGACGACGGAACTCTGTACAACGGCGAGTGGTACAAAATCACTCTTTCGGACGGTACAAAGGGATATATTTACTATGAATATGCTACCGCAAAAGAGGTTACAGATACTCTCGGAACGGGTTACATAAATGCAAGTGATGTAAATATGAGATCGGGTGCGGGTACAGATTATTCTGTTATTACTACTCTTGATTACGGTACAAAAATTACCGCCGTTTCAAAAAGCGGTAATTGGTATTACATTGAACTTAGCAGCGGTACAAGGGGATATGTTTATGCGGATTATGTAACGCTTAATGCCGATGAACCGCAAAAGTCGGGACTTTCAAAGACAAGTCTTAGTATGTACAAAGGAAACTACAGCACTTTGTATGTAAACGGCGCAAAAGGTAATGTAAACTTTGCTTCATCAAATTCTAATATTGTATCTGTAACTTCGGACGGACTTTTATATGCAAAAGCTGCGGGTTCGGCAGTTATTACTGCAAGATATGACGGAATATCAGAGAGTTGCTATGTAACGGTTACAAGCGGAAGTTATGTAGGTATTTCCGATTCTGCGGTTCATATAAATAAAGACAAATCTGTTTTTCTTACCACAGATTCATATGTAGATTGGAAAACTTCAAATTCAAATGTAGCTACAGTCAGCGACGGTGTTGTATATGCCAAGAGCGAGGGTACTGCCGTAATTTCGGCAGAAACAAGCTACGGTGCAGGTACCTGTATTGTAACTGTAGAAAAAACTGCGCCTGTTCGTTTCGTATATGCCACACCTAATTCGGCGCCTCTTAACAGCCTTGTTACTTTGAATGCCATAACCGATAATACAAAGCGTGGTTTGTATTTTACGATATCCAATGAAAAAGAAAGCTATACACTTCACGCCGATTCAATAGAGAAAGACGGCGACAATATTATTTGGTCTGCAAAAACTGTGCTTGATACTTCGGGTACATGGAACTATACAGCGTATTCGCTCGCAGAGGACGAAAACTATTACAGAACTGTCGAAGATGATGCAGAGGGCGAAGTTTTTGTTACAACTTCAACCGATACTACAACTGCGGTTCTCGGTGAACGCCGTGCAAGCGATGAAATAATCTCTCTTATCGCAAATTATGAGGGATTTTTGCCTACGGTAACACCTGACTATATTACGGGTGACGCAACATTAGGTTATGGCAAGGTTGTGTGGTCCGGCGAACAATTTTACAATAATCTTTCAAAAACCGAGGCATATGCTTATCTTTGCCAAACCGTAAACAGTGGCGGATATACTTCTCGAGTTAATAAGTTTATGATTTCAAATAATGTAAAGTGTAACCAACAGCAGTTTGATGCACTTGTGTGCTTTACATATAATGTAGGAGCATATGCGCTTGAAAATGACAGCGATTTGTCGGACACTTTACTTAATACAGCATATCAGCCTGCATTAAAACCGTCTGCAAATGCTCAAGGCTATGTAAGCGGTGACGGCGTAAATTTGAGAAGCGGAGCGTCAACATCTTATTCTGTTGTATCCGTTATGTCTTACGGTACAACCTTTACTTTCGTTGACGGCAGTCTTTATAATGATAATTGGTATAAAATTAAATTGAGTGACGGCACGGTGGGATATATTTATTCCGACTATGCCTCTGTAATGTCAGCAAGCAGATGTCTTGATAATGTAAGTCAGTCTGCATATGCTAAGAATTTCTTTGCATATCACCATGCGGCAGGCGATTGCTATGAGGGACTTTTATACAGAAGAGTTGATGAGGCTGAAATATTCTTTTACGGTGATTACATAAGGGACGGTTACGAAAACAAGTACGGTTTCAGTTACACTTGCGCCCGTAACCCGAGCTTTGGATTGTGATAAATATTTAATTGGTATTACTTATTTGAAAGGGAGTATTATAATGAAGAAAATCGGTTTTATTGGTGCAGGAAATATGGCAACTGCAATTATCGGCAGTCTTATGGGACAGAATGACGGCAAGGCTGATTTTATTAATGTTTTTGACCTTGACAAGGAAAAATGCGATATTATGAGCAAAAAAGGCATTAATATTAAAAAATCCGCCGCTGATGTTATGCTTGAAAGCAACATTACCGTTCTCGCTGTTAAGCCGCAGAATTATCCCGAAGTGCTTGAGGCATTAAAGTCACAGGTAACAGCTGACAAAGTTTTTGTTTCAATTGCGGCAGGTATTTCTATTGCATATGTGCAGAATCTTCTTGATTGTAAATGCCCTGTAGTAAGAGTTATGCCTAATACTCCGCTTTTGCTCGGCAAGGGTGCGTCTGCACTTTGCCCGTCAGATAATATCTCCGAAGAAGACAAACAGATTGTTTATAATATGTTTGCGGGCAGCGGTGTTTGTGAATATATTGCAGAAGAGCATATGAACGAGATTATATCTGTAAACGGAAGCAGCCCGGCATATATTTATCTCTTTGCAAAAGCTATGGCAGATTATGCTCAAGAGTGCGGCATTGATTATGACAAGGCAATGAATCTTATTTGTGCAACTCTTGAGGGTTCGGCTAAAATGCTTAAAGAGAGCGGCGACAGTGTTGATACACTCATTGAAAAAGTAAGTTCAAAGGGCGGTACTACCATTGCTGCTCTTGATGCAATGAAAGACCTCGGCTTTTATGATGCCGTTAAAAAAGGTATGGCTGCCTGCACAAAGAGGGCAGAAGAGCTCGGTAAGTAATTACATTAATAGATAATTAGCATACAAGCAAAATATTCCGCATATTTTTATTAAGGATAATTATATGGAGGAATGTTTTGTGAAAGGCTTTATATTTTCGATAAAGGAAAAAACAGATTTAATCAGAACAGGCAGGTTTTCTCTGACAACACAAGATATAAAATATTACATAAAGAGATACGGAATTTATATATTGTTTATTTCAATGTTGATTGTCGGACTTGCCTGCGGAACTGTGTATGCAATGTCTGCCGACAAGGAAATGCTTGCTTCTCTTGATTTTTTGTTTTTTACAAATCTTGACGCACGGCTTTCACAAAATGTAATTAACACATTTTGTGCCTGCTTTGCATCTGATTTTATATTTTTGTTCGCAGTATTTTTACTCGGATTAACCCCTTGGGGAATCCCTGTACTGCCTTTTATTGTGTTTTTAAAGGGCTTCGGTACGGGAATTACTGCCGGATATTTGTTTTCGGTTCATTCGTTAAAAGGTATAGTTTTCTATCTTTTTGTACTGTTGCCCGGAACATTTTTATTTTGTCTGGCACTTATTTTATTTTCTTCCGCCGCTTTTACCGCATCGGGAAATATGTTTTGGCAGATTATAGCGGATAAAAAAATGGGCGGATCTTCGCACAGGTATATATCGGACTTTCTTTCAAGGGGAGTGAGTTGCCTTATACTCGCTTTTCTTTCTGCCGTGCTTGACGCTGCATTATGGGGAGTTTTTGCGGGGAATTTTAATTTTTAACCTATGGAGGTCGAACAATGGCAGGGAAAAAAGCAAAGTTCGCTTTGACTGATTTTTTCAACAACCTATTTAATAATTTCGGTAAAATAGTTTTTACAAACCTATTGTTTGCCGTACCGCTTGCGGTGTTGGTTACGGCTTTTTATTTTCTTGACAGTGCACTAAAACTTAACGGATATTTTATTCTTATGCTTTCGATTATTCCGCTTTCACCTTTTTTTGCAGGCGTAACCCTTGTTACCTCAAGACTTGCAAGAGGAAAAGAAAATGTGGATGTTTTCAAAACATTTATTGAGGGCATAAAAAACAATTGGAAAAGATTTTTAATTCACGGTGTAATTACATACTTTGCGGTTATATTCAGTTATTTTTCAATAAGGCTGTACAGCGCATTAATTTCACAGCCGAATGCAGACTCGTTTTTCCTTGTAATGCTCTATGTTTGCCTGATAATTTCAATTATTATTGCAGTTGCATTTCTTTTTATTTTCTTTTATGTACCGTCAATGACAGTTACATTTGATTTGTCACTTAAAAATATTTATAAAAACAGTGCGCTTATGTCATTCGGTGAGTTAAAGCATAATATTATTGCAACATTCGGTCTTTTTGTAATTGTGCTTTTTTGCGCTACAATTCTTATTTTTGTAGGCAATACAGACAGCAGTATTGCGCTTATAATTACAACCGCAATTCTTATGTTTGTACTTGTGCCTGCGCTTGCTTCTTATGTTATAAATGCCTCGGTTTATCCCGGAATGTATAATCTTATGACAGAAAAAGAAAAACGCTCTAAAAAAATTGATAAGAAAATGGACAACAGAAGAAAAGGTCAGTTTATTGACGAGGAAGATGAGGAAAACAATATAGCCGAGGAATTTCTTGACCTTGATGTCGAAGAGAATAAAGACGGCGATGAATATATTTTCTATAATGGAAAAATGGTTAAGCAAAGTGTAATCATTAAGATGAAAAAGGAAAGAGAGAAAGCAGAGGGGAAATCTGATGAAAGCAAAACACGCTGAAAAACGACCTAAAATAACAATAAGTCTGTGGCTTTTTATTGCTATAATTGCGTTTTTGGTGCTTTTGATTATCGGTATTACTTTTTATTCGGTACAGCGAGAACTTAATTCCGATAATAAAAACAATAACTCAACGATTGCTGCAACAGAACAGACGACGGCAGCAGAAACCACACAGGCTGTTACAGAAGAAACAACCGAGCAGTCGATACAGAAAACTACAGAGGAAAGCACTGAAAAGGAAGAAGCTTCTGTTGAGCCGACCACACAGGCAATTGTAGTAAGCGGTGCAGAGAGTGCGGACAAAAATCTGAATTTTGACGCAGAGATGTATCCGTATAAGGCTTTTGACAATGTAGGCAAGCGTGATGCATCTGTAAAAGAAGTTTTCGGCTCGGTATATGGCGGAGAGGGAATTACCTTTGATAAAAACGGACTCTTTTCCGATAATATTACCCAGTCGGAGTATAACTATGGTGCATATACCGTAACTGACGGCGTAATTAATATGACATACTCAAATGACAAAAATAAATCTGCGGAAATTATCTCGTACAAAGGCAATGTTCCGAGTGAAATAAAGATTGATTATGTCGGATATGATGTTTATTTTAAAATTGGAAGTGCAAATTAATGAGCAAAACCAAAAAGAATAAAAAAAGAAACAAAGTAAATCATACCGATAATAAAAATAAATTTAACCGTAAAAAGGCAATTACAGTCACTGTTGTTCTGCTTGTAATTGTCGTAGCGGTAGTAGCTTTGATTTTTACAATACATAATAAAGCGAATGATATTGTCGGTACAGATTGGGTATCATCGAGTGCTGTAAATGCAAGCGGCGATGAAGTGAAAATGGCAGAGGTTTATAATACAAGCTATACTTCGTATCAAGGCTCGCTTTCATTTAAGGATGACGGTACTTTTTCGCTTTGGCTCACACCCGGCACATCAGAGGACGGTACGCACTCCGGAAAGTATACTGTAAACGGCGATACAATTACCGCCGCTTTTGATGACGGAGAAACTACAACAAGTTTTTATATTCACCGTAACGGTGATAAAATTGAATCAATTTCATTGAATTATGAAGATTACGAAGTTTATTTCACTTTAAATAATTAATATCAAAGCAACAGGCTGTCGCACTTTTATAGCGGACAGCCTGTTTTTTATATGTTTTGGAGTATGCACCACCGTACTGCGTAATAATGATTTTAGCAAGTTTTGCATTGGTTTGTTTGATGTTTACGGGATACTGCAATTTTTTTTCATATACAAACATTACAAATCCTCCTCGTTATCCCACGGCCAAGGATTTTTAACCCACTGCCATTTATTAGCTGTATTTGCCTCTTTGCGTAAAGGTCCGTATTTTTCTTCGTATTCTTCAATCAAGGGCAAAAGTTTTTCTTTACATTCTTTTATCTGCGAGAGTACCTGTTGGTCGTATGGGTGAGTGTCAAGAAAAATCTGTAAATCAAGAATTGAGAATTGATATGTTGATATTTTCTTTAAAAGAATTTCTCTCTCAGTCATTTTTTACACCACCGCATTTATTACCGTAAAAAGGCTTGTTCAATTCCGGAAAAACTGTGCCTGCGTCAAGCGCCTGAACAGGGGAGTAGGTTTTTGGATTACTTTCCTGAAACGGAACATATGCCATTGCCGGAGGTGTTTTTTCAGGAAATTTTGATGTTGCGTATCTTGAAATTACTGTATTGATAATGTCCACATAAATTTCTCCTTTCCGAGCTTGTTTACTCAATAACATATTATGCACTTGTATAAAATTAGTACCAAACTGCTTTTACGGGAATACTTTTTATGGCAAAAACTTGAATTGTCAGTGAAATTTTGATAAAGTATATAGGGAAGTTTTGTGTACGAAAGGATGATTTTATGAGCTGTGTTTATTTTGTAAGACACGGTGAAACCGTATGGAATGTTGAAAATAAAATTTGCGGTTCTACGGATATTGACTTAACGCAAAAGGGTCATGAACAGGCTATAGAAACAGGTAAAAAGATTTTAAACGATAACATAAAGGCAGATAAAATCCTTTATTCTCCGCTTATCAGAGCTAAAAAAACGGCAATGCATATTTCAGAAATAACAGGTATTCCTGCTTTTGAAGAGCCAAGACTTACAGAACAGAATTTCGGAAAATTTGAGGGAACTCCAAGAAACGGTGATGAGTTCAGAATTGCCAAAGGCGAGTTCATTTGCCGATACAGCGGCGGCGAATCTATGTTGCACCTTGCGCAAAGAATTTATAATCTGCTTGATGATGTAAAAGCGAGCGGTGAAACCTGTATTCTTGTTGCGCACAACGGAATATCAAGGGTGATTAATTCATATTTCTATGAAATGACTAACACTGAATATGCAAATTTCGGAGTTAAGAACTGTGCTGTTTTAAAATATGAATTTGAATGATTTGTGGAGGCAAATTTAATTGGATAGGGTAAAGAAAAAAGAATTGGATTTCGGCAATGATAAAATATTCAGTATATTGTTAAGACTTGCACCCCCTGTTATGCTTGCCCAACTTATACAGGCATTGTACAATATAATAGACAGCTTTTTTATAGGTAATTATTCAGAATCGGGACTTACGGCGCTGTCAATAATTTATCCGATACAGTTGTTGATGATTGCGCTTGCGGTCGGTACGGGCGTTGGTATAAATACTCTCATGGCGCATTTTCTCGGTGTTGACAACAAGGAAAAAAGTGATGAAACCGCAGGCGTAGGAAATTTCCTTGCGTTTGCAATGTGGTTTGTTTTTGCTCTTATATGTTGGTTTATAATGCCGTTTTATGCACAAATATCAACAAATTCACAGGAAATTATAGATGAAGTAATTGTGTACGGCAGAATAGTTTGTGTATTTAGCTTTGGTTTGTTTTTTGAAAGCATTTGGACAAAAGTTATGCAGGCGACGGGAAATATGAAAATACCTATGATTGCTCAAATTGCGGGTGCTTTTGTTAATATTGCTCTTGACCCATTGTTAATTTTCGGTATCGGATTTTTCCCCGAATTGGGCATTGCCGGTGCAGCTATCGCTACAGTAGTAGGACAGATTGCGGCGGCTTTAATTGTAATGAAAAAAGGCTGCAAAAGATCGCCGAAAATATCCAAATACAAAGAATACATAAAGAGAATTTACCACTTAGGTTTTCCGAATATTCTTATGCAGTCTGCATACACATTGTATATATTCGGATTAAATCTAATATTAAAGGGATTTTCCGATCAGGCAGTCACCGCTTTGGGTTTATATTATAAATGGCAGACAATATTTTTTATTCCTCTCGGTGCAATGCAGACCTGTATAGTGCCTGTTATCAGTTTTAATTACAGTGCAGGAAACAGAGAAAGATGCGGAAAAACTCTAAAAGATTCGGTTATACTTGGAATGGTACTTATGCTTATCGGTGTACTGTGCTTTGAAATAATGCCCGATGTACTTATGGGTACATTCTCAAAGGACAGCGAGGTAATCAGAATAGGCTCATATGCGTTAAGGGTAATTGCCGTTTCTTTTATACCAATGGTTACATCACTGATTTTTCCTGTATTTTTTCAGGCAATCGGTTCGGCTTTTAAAAGCTCCGCACTTACAATTCTGAGAACAATTGTGCTTTTTGTACCGCTTGGTTGGGTGCTTGCACATTTTGGACTTGAAAGTTTTTGGTTTACATTCCCGATAACAGAAGTTATTACAACCGCAGTAGGTTTTATTATGTACAGGAAAAGCAGATTTGGCAGAAGGTTAAGTAACGGATATACGATATAATGCTTACAAATTATACAAATTGCCCTGTAATGTTATTGACAAATTTCGCATAATGTGGTATTATAATAAAAATATAATCTTACAAGGAGTATGATTTTCTATGAAAAGAATTAAGACTATTGAAACTCGTGACCTTAAGAAGAGCGTTAAAACAGGCGGTTGCGGTGAGTGTCAGACATCTTGTCAGTCAGCTTGCAAAACATCTTGCGGCGTTGCTAACCAGCAGTGTGAGAAGTGCCTCAGCGAGAAATAATTTAGCTGTGCAAATTTTGCATTAAAAAGGATTTTCAGCCGTTTCACCTTTTGGAGAACGGCTTTCCTTTTGTCTATAAAAAGGATTTGGAGAAAATATATGATACACCAGTATAAGTTAAACGGATATAACATAGTGCTTGATGTTTTCAGCGGCAGTGTTCACTGCGTAGATGACCTTGCTTATGATGTTATTGAAATGTACGAAAATTCCGATAAAGATAATATTATCAAGGCTATGCTTGAAAAGTACAAAGATAACCCTGAAATTACAGCAGAAGAAATTTCGGATTGCTATGATGATGTTACAGAATTAAAGGATAACGGCAAGCTCTTTACTGCTGATAAATATGAGGACCTTGCATTTGATTTTAAAAAGAGAAACACTGTTATTAAGGCTTTGTGCCTACATATTGCTCATACCTGTAATCTTAATTGCGAATACTGCTTTGCAAGTCAGGGTAAGTACCACGGTGACAGAGCTTTAATGAGTTTTGAAGTAGGCAAGAGAGCTATTGATTTTCTTATTGAAAATTCAGGCAGCAGAGTAAACCTTGAAGTTGACTTTTTCGGCGGCGAACCGCTTATGAACTTTGATGTGGTTAAGCAGATTGTCGCTTACGCAAGAAGTATTGAAAAGGAAAAGAACAAGAATTTCCGTTTTACTCTCACAACAAACGGTATGCTTGTTGACGATGATGTAATTGAATTTGCAAATAAAGAATGTCATAATGTTGTACTTAGCCTTGACGGCAGAAAAGAAGTACATGACCACCTTAGAAAAACCGTAAGCGGCAAGGGCAGTTACGATATTATTGTACCAAAGTTCCAGGAATTTGTTAAAAAGCGTGGTAACAAAGGTTATTATGTGCGTGGTACTTATACACATAACAATACTGATTTTACAAATGATATTTTCCATATGGCAGACCTTGGCTTTACAGAGCTTTCAATGGAGCCTGTTGTTTGCTCACCGGAAGACCCGTATGCGCTTACATACGATGATTTACCTGTTCTTTTTGAGCAGTACGAGATACTTGCAAAGGAAATGCTTAAGCGTGAAAAAGAGGGCAGACCGCTTACTTTCTATCACTATATGATTGACCTTACGGGCGGACCTTGTATTTACAAGAGAATTTCGGGCTGCGGTTCGGGTACAGAGTATATGGCAGTTACACCGTGGGGTGAGTTATATCCTTGTCATCAGTTCGTAGGCGACCCTAAATATAGTCTTGGAAACATTTATGAAGGTGTTACAAATACTGCTATTCAGGACGAGTTTAAACTTTGCAATGCGTACGCAAGACCGAATTGTAAAGATTGTTGGGCAAAACTTTATTGCAGCGGCGGCTGTGCTGCAAACGCGTACCATGCTACAGGCTCAATTACAGGCATTTATGAATATGGCTGTGAGCTGTTTAAAAAGCGTATGGAATGTGCAATTATGATGAAAGTTGCCGAAGCAGAGCTTTAATACAATAATTTTAGCGGTATGGGTTTTCTCATACCGCTTTTTGGTGAGTGATTTTATAAATGAGTAAAATATTTACTTTTTTAAAAAAAGAGATTGTGCTTACTGTATCGTTTGTGCTTGCGATTATTTCAATGATTTTTGTAACGCCAAACGAAAAATATTTTGATTATATAGATTTCCGCACGCTTGGACTTTTGTTTTCTCTGATGACAGTAATGGCTGGGTTTAACAAAATGGGTGTATTCAAAGTGATTGCTGAATATCTGCTTAATAAAGTCAATACAATGCGAGGTGTTACGCTGTCGCTTGTACTGTTATGCTTTTTCAGTTCCATGATAATTACAAATGATGTTGCATTGATAACATTTGTGCCGTTTACAATAGTGCTGTTAAAACTTGCGGACAAGCAAAGCCGAGCAATATATGTTGTAACGCTTGAAACAATAGCCGCCAATCTTGGCAGTATGCTGACTCCGATAGGCAATCCGCAAAATTTGTACTTATTTTCGGCTTATAATATGAATATATCTGATTTCTTTAAGACGATTTTGCCGTATGCCTTGATTTCTCTTGTTATGCTTGTATGTTGTTCACTATTTTCAGGTAAATCTCCAATTGTATATAATGAAAATAGGGAAGAATTAAATTTTGATAAAAGACTTATAGCAATGTATATTGCATTGTTTGCAATTGCTCTATTAAGTGTTTTTCGAGTATTAAACTATCTTATACTCCTTGCTGTTGTAATTGTTTTTGTACTTATATTTGACCGCAAGGTGCTTTTAAAGGTAGATTACAGTTTGCTGTTTACTTTCATATTTCTTTTTGTATTCATAGGTAATCTCGGTAATATAAGTCAAATTAACGGTTGGTTTTCGAGTGTAGTTAATGGCAATGAAGTGCCGGTTGGAGTGCTTGCAAGTCAGGTATTTTCAAATGTGCCTGCCACAATTTTACTTTCAGGTTTTACAAATAATGCTACAGATTTAATGATTGGTGTAAATATCGGAGGCCTTGGTACATTGATAGCATCAATGGCAAGTCTTATATCGTTTAAATTCATTCAGAAAGAAAATGTAAGTATCGCAAAATACTTTGGATTATTTACTTTATTTAATGTTTTGTTTTTGGCGGCAAATATAATTTTATGGCTTGTGATTAAATGATTTTGTGTTTTGTTTTTATGTTTGATAACATTAAAAATTGTGGTTTAGCGGAATAAATTGGAAAAGCAATTATAAAAGTTTGGTCGACCTTTTCAAAGGTCGTGGGTATGGGCAAAGCCCACAAATACTTTCCGTTTATGTAATCTGACGATAGCCAAACAGCTTGCTGTTTGGCGGCTTGAAAACAACGGCGTTAGCCTTTAAAAATGCGATAGCACCAAGAAAAGGAATTCGTTATTCCATTAATAAAATATAGGCTTTTTTAATGGCTGTCGCCTGTTTTAACAAACTTAGTTTTAGCACGCAAACAGCCACGCTGTTTGCACCTGAAGAATTGTAATATCGGAAGATTTTATGGGCGCTGCCCAAACCCGCAATTTTTGAAAAAATTGAGTAAACTTTTTTTGTTTTTGGACGGATAATTTAGCGTTAGTTAAATTTCAATGCCCAACCGACACTCCGCTAAACCATAATTTATTCAACTAACTATTGATAAAAAATTTTTCCTTAAAATAGTAAAATCCCACTCTGTTTTTTCAGAGTGGGATTTTTTTAAGCATTTTCTGCTTGTGCTTGTTTTTCTTTTTCAGCCTGTGCTCTTTTTAGTTTTGTTCTCTTAATAACCTTAAGACGGCTGAATTCTTCTCTTTCCTTTTCATCAAGAGCATCAGAAATAAACTTTACGGTTTCTTCAAATTTAGGAATCATAATGTTCTTAAGAGCGTTGGCTCTCTTCTGTGTTTTCTTGATTGAAACCGCAAGACGGTAAACACTGTTTTCTATCTCGGCAAGCTCTGCGGTAAGATACTTAACTTCGGTGAATTTCTCGTAAGTTTTATCAATACCTGAGTTTGTAAGTCGCAGTCCGTAGTGCAGGTAGGTTTGAGGTTTTTTCTCGTCAATGGTGAGAATCGGAATTTCAACACCCATTACACTTCTTGAATCAAGTTTTAATGAGTCTTCTTCAGGAATCGTGTTTGAAAGGTCATCGCAAAAGCCGTTTGTAACATTGGCAGTCTGAAGTGCTATGTAAGCTTCTTCATATGCATTGTCGATCTTCTCCTGAATTGCATTGGCGTGGTCGATAAGCGTCATCATCTCTCTTATAAGAATATTACGCTTACGGTCAAGCAGTTCATAGCCGTTTTTGGCAAGAGCAAGCGACTTTTTGGTGTTCATCAGATTACCTTTTGTAGGTACAGCCTGTACAGCCATAGATGCTCAGCACTCCTTTCTGACGGTTATTTCTCAACATAATACTTGTCAAGAATCTGATCGTCAACACGGTCAAGTTCTGATTTCGGAAGTGTAGAAAGTAATTCCCAACCGAGGTCAAGGCTCTGTTCAATACTTCTGTTTTCGTTGAATCCCTGATTAACAAACTTTGATTCAAACAGTCTGCCGAATTCAATATATTTCTTGTCGATAGGGGAGAGTTCTTCCTCGCCGATAACAGATGCAAGTGAACGAGCGTCAATTACCTTTGCATATGATGCAAAGAGCTGGTTTGCAAGTGCCTGATGATCTGCTCTTGTGTAACCCTCACCGATACCGTCCTTCATAAGACGGGAAAGTGAAGGAAGAACGCTTACAGGCGGATAAAGACCTTGTCCCTGTAATGAACGGTCAAGTACGATCTGACCCTCTGTGATGTAACCTGTAAGGTCAGGAATCGGGTGAGTAATATCATCGTTAGGCATTGTAAGAATAGGAATCTGTGTAACAGAACCGTTCTTGCCTTTAATCATACCTGCACGCTCATAAAGTGATGCAAGGTCTGAATAAAGATAGCCCGGGTAACCTTTTCTCGCAGGAATTTCACCCTTTGATGATGAGAACTCACGAAGAGCCTCGGCATATGAGGTCATATCTGTCATAATAACAAGAACATGCATCTCAAGCTCAAATGCAAGGTACTCGGCAATAGTAAGAGCACATCTTGGAGTAAGTGTTCTTTCGATAATCGGGTCATTAGAAAGGTTTAATAGCATTACAACTCTTGAAAGTACGCCGCTTTCTTCAAAACTCTTTCTGAAGTATTCAGCAACATCTTTCTGAACACCCATTGCTGCGAATACTACGCAGAAGTTATTAGCATTTGCACCGCTGATTTTTGCCTGACGAACAATCTGTACTGCAAGGTCGTTGTGCTTCATACCTGTACCTGAAAAGATAGGAAGTTTTTGACCTCTGATAAGTGTCATAAGTGTATCAATGGTAGAAATACCTGTGTTGATGTAGTTCTTAGGATAAATTCTTGAAACAGGGTTGATAGGTGTGCCGTTAATGTTAGCACGCTTTACAGGGAAAATATCTCCGAGTCCGTCAATAGGTCTGCCTGCACCGTCAAGTACACGACCGATAATTTCAGGAGAAAGAGGCATTTCCATTGGGTGACCTGTAAGTCTTGTCCTTGTATTTGTAAGGCTGATTCTTCTTGTACCCTCAAATACCTGAACAACAATCTTTTCGCCCTCAATCTGTACGACACGGCCCTGTCTTACTGTGCCGTTTTCAAGGCGGATGTCAACAATTTCCTCGTTGGAAACGCCTTTTACTCCGTCAAGAACTATGAGTGAGCCGTTAATTTCTTTAACGCCGACATAATCTATAATCATTGTGCGTTTCCTCCTTACATAATTGAGTCAAGCTTTTCATCAATTTCCTTGATATATTCATCAAAGAGTTCAGGCTTGCTGTTAGGAATATCATATTTCATCTTTGTAAGTTTATCGAACAAACCAAGCTCAATAACCTTTGAAATAGGAATTTCCTTTGTAACAACCTTCTTTGCCTTATCGTAAAGGTGAAGAATTGTTTTCATCATAAGTTTCTGCTTTTCAAGCGGAACATAAGTATCATCAGCGTGGAAAGCATTTTGCTGTAAGAAACCTACACGAACTACTCTTGCAGCTTCAATGACAAGTTTCTGGTCATCAGGAAGTACATCGGAACCGATAAGTTTTACGATTTCCATAAGCGAGCTTTCTTCCTGAAGAAGTGCGCTGATTCTGTTACGATACTCAATAAAGTCTTTACCGAGGTTTTCTTCAAACCAAGGGTCAAGGTCGTTAAAGTATTCGCTGTAGCTGTTCATCCAGTTAATAGCAGGATAATGTCTTGAATAAGCAAGCGACTTATCAAGTGCCCAGAAACAACGGGTAAATCTTTTTGTGTTCTGTGTAACAGGCTCAGAGAAGTCTGAACCCTGCGGAGAAACCGCACCGATAAGTGTTACAGAACCCTCACCGCCTGAAAGAACTTCCGCACGGCCGCCACGCTCATAGAACTCGGCAAGTCGTGAAGGCAAGTAAGCCGGGAAACCTTCCTCGGCAGGCATTTCCTCAAGTCGGCCCGAAATCTCACGAAGAGCCTCGGCCCAACGAGAAGTTGAGTCAGCCATCATAGCAACATGGTAACCCATATCTCTGTAATATTCGCCAAGTGTGATACCTGTGTAAATTGATGCCTCACGGGCTGCAACAGGCATATTTGATGTGTTGGCAATAAGAACGGTTCTGTCTGTCATAGGACGCTGTGACTTAGGGTCGATAAGTTCAGAGAATTCTTCGAGTACCTGGCTCATCTCGTTACCACGCTCACCGCAGCCTACATAAATAATAATATCAGCGTCGCACCATTTTGCGAGCTGGTGCTGTGTCATAGTTTTACCTGTACCGAAACCGCCCGGTATAGCGGCTGTACCGCCCTTAGCAATAGGGAAGAGAGAGTCAATAACTCTCTGACCTGTAATAAGCGGAATTGAAGATGCAAGTCTGTCCTTTACAGGACGAGCGGTTCTGATAGGCCATTTTTGACAAAGTGTGAGGTTGTGCTCAACGCCGTTATCATCTTTAATAACAACAATTGTGTCAAAAAGCTTGTATTGACCGTCAGGCATAACCTTGGTAACAACGCCTGAAAGTTCAGGGTGAACCATAAGTCTGTGTTCAATGATTGGTGTTTCGGGGAGTGTAGCATAAATCTGACCACCCTCGAGCTTGTCGCCAACCTTTACTTTCATTGTAACATTCCAGAGCTTTTTGTCATCAAGAGAAGAAACAGATGCACCTCTGTCAATGAAAGCGCCTGCCTGTTCCTCAATAGCCTTAAGAGGACGCTCAATTCCATCAAAAATATTATCAATAATTCCCGGTCCGAGAAGTACATTCATAGGTGCGCCTGTACCTGTAACAACATCTCCCGGTTTAAGACCGGTTGTTTCTTCATATACCTGAATTGTGGTAAAATCAGAAGTTATACCGATTACTTCACCGACAAGGTTCTGTTCACCTACATGAACCATTTCCATCATTTCAAAGCAATCAGCATCTTTTACGGTAACAACAGGTCCGTTAATTCCATAAATAACATTATTTTCCATTTGTATTACCATCTTCTTTCGGATAAAATCAAGAAGGTCAATTAGTTAAGAACGCTCAGACCTGAGTTCTCAATAAACCATTCTCTCTGTGCAGAGAGCTTTGTGTCGAGTGTTTCATCGGCAACAATTCTCATTGATTTGCAGTAGCCTTTAAGACCGCCGATTTTGATTGAGTTGTCTTTAACAAGTTCAGCCATTCCGTGGAATGCGGCAAGGATTTCTGTTGAATACTTCATATCCTTTTCATTTATATAAACAACACAACGGTTATCGTCAAAAAGTTCTGCAATCTGTCTTGCACTGTCAACAAGTTTTAATTTATATTCTTTGGTTTCTGTGTATTTAATAAGCTTTTGTGCAGCCATTTCAAATACTTCGTCAGTCATTTTTGCTCTTTCTCTAAAGAGTTTTTTCTGACTTTCCTGAACAAGTCTGGCAAGTTTGCTTGTTTCTACATACTTTTTAGCTTCAAGCTGCTGCTGTATGTAGCGTTCGCTGTCACGCTTGCCGTTTTCTTCGGCTTTTTTGAGTTTTTCTTCCTTTAAAAGCTCAACTTCAGTATTGGCAATAGACTTTTGTTCTTCGGTGTATCTTTGTATGGCTTGCAAAAAGTTATCGGTTTTTGTGGTATTTTCCATATTAATAACCTCTCAGCTCATTCAGAGTTTTACGCCAATAGCGTCCTGAACATATTTTGTGATACTGTCTTTGGTGCGTCCGTTGCCATGACGGTCGGGGATTTCTACAATCAAAGGCTTTTTGCGGTTGAGCTTTAAGTCATAGATAAGGTCAGGGCAGAGAGAAACAAGAGTTTCTGTCATAAGAATAACAGCCACATCTTCTCTCTCCATAGCCTTAGTAAGCTCTCGTGTAACCTCTTGTTCCGTATGAACAACTACACCGTCAATACCTGCAAAACGCATACCCATTTTAGTATCAACATTATCGCTTATAAGAAAAAATTTCATTTTTCGTCATATCCTTTATTTCTTCAATTAGCTGAAGAGAATCAAGATTGAGATAAGCATACCGTAAAGGGCAACACCTTCACCGAGAGCAACGAAGATGATTGCTTTACCAAATGCCTTTGGATCTTCACTTGTTGCACCGATAGCTGCAGGAGCTGCGTTACCTACGGCAATACCACCGCCGATACATGAAAGGCCAACTGCGATAGCTGCGCCGATATATGCAAAGCTCTTAGATGACTGCTGAGCAACCTGTACTGCCTCTGAAACTGTGTTTGCATCTGCTGCACCTGCTACGATTGGGCAAAGAAGGCAAATTGCAAATACTGCTGCGAATGAAGCAATCTGCATTAAAACTGTTTTCTTTCTGTTATGACCTTTTTCGTAAGCCTTTACAGCTACAACTACTGATGCTACAAGAAATACAACAGGGAGTGCCAACATAACTAAATTTAAGATGCTCATAATGATTTACCTCCAAAAATAAATAAACAATAAAATATATAATTAAGTTTTTCAACTTAACTGTTTTGTGTAAGTTTTAGCTTGACAGGTTCGTATGGTCTGCCTTCGCCTGAATAGAAACGGCTGAAAAGCTCATAGTATTCAAGTCTTAATACCTGAATTGCTACGAGGAGAGCCTCAAGTACCATTACTATAACATTACCTACTACAACAATTGGCCAGTAGGCAATAGGACCTGCGGTTTCGGCAAGAACAAATACAACCATCATCATACCTGCGTGAACAAGAACGAATGCGCCTACACGCAAGAAACTCATTGTGTTTGTTACATAGCTTAAAAGAACTTCAATTGATTCAAAAATATTTTCAACAATGTAGTCCTTCCAGCTTTCCGGTTTCCAGTCAGGTTCTTTGTTTACCAATCCGCCAAGCGGCTCGGCAAAGAAAATTAAGATAAACGGAATTACAATCAGGAATATAATGTACGGAGCGTTGAATACGGGAAGTCCGAACAAAAGCTGACCTGCAATACCGAATACTATTGCGCTGTAGAAAATTATACCTGCCACACCGCTCGTGCTGAACAATGCTCTGCCATAATCCTTTTGACGGATTGATGTGTAGACATTGAGGAACATTGCGGTAATTAAAAGGAATACGCCAATGCCTATGGCTACAAGAATAATCTTTGTTGCCATTTCGGAGCTCATTACCTCAATAGGCTTTTCTTCAAGTCCGAAGAGAGCTTTGTACATGGGGTCGAGCAAATGCTCAAATCCGAACACACTGCCGAATACAAGTCCGAAGAATGCAGATGAAATACCGCACGGTGCAAGTATTTTACCAATTGCCATCTTTTTGATTTTATACATCAATATACCTACAATAGTAAGGCAGATACCCTGACCGACATCGGCAAACATAATACCGAATATAATAATGTAAGTTATTGCAACAAAAAGTGACGGGTCAATTTCATTGTATTTTGGCACGCCGTACATTGAAGTATAAAACTCAAACGGTCGTGCAAGGAAACAGTTTTTGAGTTTAACAGGCGGAGATTTTTTAATCTCGTTCTTTGCGTCTGAAAATTCAACTGTAACGCTTCTGTGTTTGCAAAGTCGTTTTTTAAGCTGTTTTGCAAACTCGGTCGGCACCCAGCCTACAATAATAAAGCTCTTGTTGTACTGCAAAGCTTTAGTTCTTATAGTTGAGTACAAAGAAAGTTCTTCAAGTTTTGACAAATATTTTAAAATTCTTTCTTTGTTAATGGAAAGATAATCGTCAATACGCTTTTCGGTATCTTTGTAAACATCCTCAAGGTGGGGAATAAGTGCCGTAAGTTTTTTCATATGCAGAGTTGGCGTTGAATTAACACCGATTATGTCGCATCTCTCAAAGAAAAGACTTGAAAAAACTCTGTCAATTTCTTCTGTCTTATCAGCCGGAGCAAGATAAACGCCCCAATAATAAGCTTTATCTTCTGTACACACCGAAAAATCAATATAAGGGTCATCCTTATAATTTTCCAGTTTTACATAGCTGTCCTTAGGAAGTCTTCCGAATCTTGCATTTACATATTTAAGCTCAAGCAGCTTTTCTATTTCAATGTCAAGTCCGACAAAGTGCTTTGTTTCGTCAAGATTTTGTTTTGTCTCAAGCAATTGCTCGGCGGCAAAATCTCTGTCTTCAACAAGCTCGTTTAGTTCATCGCAAATCTTATTGCAAAACAATTGAATATCCTGATATGTCGGATTAAAATTGCTTACATCGACAAGCGGGAACTGCCTTTTTGTAAGTCCTAATGAAGCCTTGAGGTTAGTGAGATGTTCGGCATAAATATTTTTGGTCTGAAGATGTGAAAAACCTTGGGTATTGTTGTAAAAAACAGACACATCATCGGGATGAAAAACTCCCGATTCTCCCAAAACGGTAATAACATCGTCAATCTCATCCATAAAGCCGATTATATTAACAGCTTGCATGGTTGATACAGCCAAATAAAATCACCTCTTTGTTAGTGGTACTGCTTACTAAACGATAAGCAGGGACTGTATTTTTTTAGAATCAAGTTTATATCGTGTACCTTCAATCAAGGTTATAATATTCATAAGCTCGGTTTCGGCAACGAACATATATGAAATCATCACAACAGAAGGATTGTTTGAGAAATACATATTCTTTCTTGCAAGTTTGTATTTTACTCTTGGGCTGATGTCACTTGCGTAAACATAACCTATTTGTTCAATCATCTTACCGGTGTGAGTTTCCTGCATTACGGAGAATACTTCTCCGGAGGATTCCGCACGGCACATTCTGTCGAGAGTTTTTTCACTGATGCTTGAGAAAGGGTAGAGCAGGTTGTTTTTTATTTGCTCCGGTGTAAGGTTATAATACTTTTTAAGACGAAGTACACGGGAGAAATTATTGTAATCGTTGATTACGGTAAAAAGCTCCATAAGCTCTTTTCTTTCAGTGCCTTTTGTTTTGCTCTTTATTACCTTTTTGAGGTTGGAGAAAACAAAAGTATAAAGATCATTTTCAATATCCGATATAGGCAAAAGATTGTTTTCGTCGGGCTTGTATTTTTCAAATATTTGAGAATACTTTGTATTGCTCAAAATGGTGAGAAATTCATCGTAATTTCTTGCAAGCGCGAGTTTCTGCAAATCAATCTCCGTATGTTTTGCAAAATATGTCGGATACTGATAAATAAACTTTTCAGTAGATGAAGTATTCAGCAAAGTGAGAAAGCGCATTATCTGTTCAATCTCGGTTCTGCTTATAACATAAGCTGAAAAGCCGGTGCTCATCTGGGAATCATATCTGCAAAGCGAGTCAAACTCATAGAAAAGATGCTGCCTTAAAAGAACCTCAAGTCTGCCGCGGTGAACATCACGCTCATTTATATCACGCAATGCCTCCGCATAGTGCGTATATGACTTAAGATAAGACATTACTTCTGCAACACTGTTTGAGTTAAGCAAACTGTTGTAGTCCTTTTCGGTAAGTCTTTTACCAAACTTTGCTCTTGCTTTTGCAAGCACCGCAAACGAAGTGGAAGACACAGCTTTCGCACCTCCTTTAAAATAATATGCTTAATAAATGGATAGTTATCCGATAGTTCGTTTAGCAATTTCATCTGACCATTTGTCAGCATTTGCCTCGAAATCAGATTTAAGTTTAATTAAAACAGATTTATGCTTCTGACGAGTATCCTGCCACTGATGTCTGATGTCCTTGTCAATATAAGCACTCTGGCGCTCAATGGTTTCGTCAGCTTTTGACATATAGGAATCGTAGATTACCTTTGCTTGAGCGTCAATCTCTTTGGCAAGTGCTTCTTTGTTTTTTTGATTTTCTTCATCGAAGGCTTTTGCCTCAGCGTCTGCTTCAACAATCTGTTTAATCATATCCTTCAAAAAATCACCCCCTGAAATTAGTTCTTGAGAGCCTGAAGCGGTGCAGGAATTCTTCCTCCTCTGTTGATAAATTCAGCCGGTGAGCCTTTTCTTAGCGGCATTACAGGACCGTAGCCGAGAAGTCCGCCAAAGTTAAGTGTTTCGCCTGCTTTTTTACCAATAGCGGGAATAAGTCTTACAGCGGTTGTCTTAGTGTTTACCATACCGATAGCTGCTTCGTCTGCAATAATTGCAGAGATAACCTCGGCACTTGTGTCACCCGGTACAATAATCATATCAAGACCAACTGAACATACGGCTGTCATAGCCTCAAGTTTAGTTATGTCGAGATATTCGTTTTCAGCTGCATAAATCATACCTGCATCCTCCGATACCGGAATGAAAGCGCCGCTAAGTCCGCCAACATGTGACGAAGCCATTACGCCGCCTTTCTTAACAGCATCGTTAAGAAGTGCAAGAGCAGCAGTTGTACCGTGGCATCCGCATACTTCAAGTCCCATTTCTTCAAGAATATGTGCAACACTATCGCCGACTGCCGGTGTAGGTGCAAGTGAAAGGTCAACGATACCAAAAGGTACGCAAAGTCTTTTGCTTGCTTCTTTTGCTACAAGCTGACCCATTCTTGTGATTTTAAATGCGGTTTTCTTAACCATATCGGCGATTTCGGCAATATTTTTGCCTTCGCCGCCCTTAGCAAGAGCAGCTCTTACTACGCCCGGTCCCGAAACACCGACATTGATAACGGTATCAGCCTCGCCGACACCGTGGAAAGCTCCTGCCATAAACGGGTTATCTTCAGGAGCGTTACAGAATACTACAAGCTTTGCAGCGCCGATGCAATCACGGTCTGCTGTAGCTTGAGCAGCCTGAACTACAGTTTTACCCATCATTTTGACTGCATCCATATTGATACCGGCTTTTGTTGAACCGATATTTACCGAAGAGCAAACAAAATCGGTAGTTGCAAGTGCTTCAGGGATACTCTCTATAAGCGCATAGTCACCGCTTGCGAAACCTTTTTGTACAAGAGCGGAATAACCGCCGATGAAGTTTACGCCGAGTTCTTTTGCGGCTTTGTCGAGTGCGTGAGCAAATTTTACTACCTTTTTACTCTGGCATGGTGCAGCTACCATTGCGATAGGGGTAACTGAAATTCTCTTATTTATAATAGGAATACCGTACTCCCTCTGGATATCCTCGCCTGTTTTTACGAGGTCTTTGGCAGAACGGCAGATTTTGTCGTATACCTTTGTGCAGGCTTTGTCAATATCGTCATCAATACAGTCTAAAAGTGAAATGCCCATTGTAATTGTTCTTACATCGAGATTTTCGTTATCAATCATATTGATAGTTTCAAGTATATCTTTTGTTTCGAGCATAGGTGTTTATCCTTTCAATCCATATTTAAGGGCAAATTAAATTCTGTGCATACTGTTGAATATATCTTCGTGCATTACATGAATCTTAGTTGCGGTAGCCTCTCCGACAGCGTCAAGGTCGGTTCTTAACTTTTCAAAATCAATTTTCTCTTCATTGAATTCAATAAGCATAACCATTGCAAACATATCCTGAAGAACGCTCTGTGTTACCTCAACGATGTTTGCGTTGTCAGCAGCACAAGCAGCTGATACCTTTGCAAGTATTCCGACTGTGTCCTTACCGATTACTGTAATTATAGCTTTCATAAGTTACCTCCGTATTTGCAAGATTTTAATTTTATTCCTGCAAAAGAATTATAAAAGAATTATATGATTGTTTATTATCATTACCTTATTATATAACTAAAATCTAAGAAAGTAAAGCCTTATATTGCATAAATTTGGCGAATATGGTATTATTTATTACGGAGGCTTGATAACTATGATTTTATGTGATGTTCATACTCATTCAAACAATTCTTTTGACGCTGAAAGTACAGTGGAAGAAATGTGTAAATCTGCCCTAAATAAGGGATTTTACGCAATAGCAATTACCGACCATTGCGAAGCACCTTTTATCAAGTTTGCCTATAACAAAGAATTCGGAGATTTTAACGAAAGAATACCTTTGTCATTTTTGCAAACCAAAAACGCACAGATAAAATATAGACAAAAACTCAAGGTTTTATGCGGAATAGAGCTCGGCGAGCCTATGCACGATCCGGAATGTACCGAAAAAGCGCTTTCTTTTGGCGATTTTGACTTTGTTTTAGCGTCTTTGCACAATTTAAAAGATATGGAAGATTTCTATTTTATCGACTTTAATAATTGTAATATTTCCGAAATTTTGAAATTATATTTTAATGAACTTGCAGAAACAGCGACCTTCAGTGACTTTGACAGCCTTGCTCATCTTACATATCCTTTAAGATATATTTTTGAAACAACAGGGGAATATCCCGACCTTACACCTTATCAAGATGTTATTGACGATATATACAGAACACTGATTTCAAACAAGAAAGCTCTTGAAATTAATACTTCGGGTTTATTCAAACCCATCGGCAGAACTTTGCCCGATGAATTTCAGCTAAAGCGCTATCGTGAACTCGGCGGAAAGCTTATCACTATCGGAAGTGATGCCCACACAAGCACTGCTGTCGGAAACGGAATAGATGAGGGAATAAGACTTGCACATAAGTGCGGATTTAAGTCGTATACTATCTTTGAAAAGCGCCGCCCGATTACTATACCGATAGAATTTTAATTAAACTATATCGTATATCTTAATAGATATTGTGTTGTTTATCATATTATAACGCAAGTTTAAAATAATTCAACCACTAATTTCGGTTACTGTATCTATTAATGTACAAAACTATAAATATTGTTTAATAAACCGAATAAAAACAAATAAAAAACAGACATTTCTCAAAAGTTGGAAATGTCTGTTTTGTGCTTTAGTTTAATTATATTATGTCAAGACAGCTTATTATAATGTTTTTGCAAGTTCTTTTATGTATTCTCTTAATTGGTCTTTAGTTTCGGGATGTTCAAGACCTACTTCGATTTGAGCCTGAAGAATACCGAATTTATTGCCCATATCGTATCTTCTGCCCTCAAATTCAACGGCTGTCATACCGTCTGTAACAGCGATTTCACGCATTGCGTCTGTAAGCTGAATTTCACCGCCTATGCCCGGCTGTGTTCTTTCAAGAATTTCAAAAATTTCTGACGGAAGAACACATCTGTCTATGATAGAGTAAAGTGAGAGAACTTCCTCCGGAGTTTGCGGTTTTTCTTTCATATCTGTGCATTTAAATACATTGTCATAAATATGCTCAACTTTAAGTGAACCGTATTTATGAATGTCTTTTGCATCAACTTTTTTAACGCCGACAACACCTTTGCCAAACTCGCCGTAATGTTCAATAAGCTGACCTATGGCTGGTTTTTCGCCTACGATTGCGCCGTCGCCGAAAAGTACGGCGAAAGGTTCATTACCTACAAAAGACTTTGCTTTTAAAATAGCGTGGCCTAAACCCTTCATTTCTTTCTGACGAATGAAAGTGATATTTGCGAGATTTGAAATACCTCTTACTGTTTCAAGAAAATCAAGTTTGCCGCTTTTTTCAAGTATTGCCTCAAGTTCAGGGGATGCATCAAAATGGTCTTCGATAATGCCTTTACCTCTGTTTGTAACGATAAGAATATCTGTTATTCCGGCTGCAACTGCCTCTTCAACGATATACTGAATGGTCGGTTTGTCTACGATCGGGAGCATTTCCTTTGGCATTGATTTTGTCGCGGGAAGTACTCTTGTGCCGAGTCCTGCTGCAGGTATAACTGCTTTTGTAATTTTCATATTTTCCTCCGATATTTGTTTTTAAACGAACAGCGGCATATAAGCGATTGCTAAAAATACAAATGTTGCCACAACTGCTATGGCAAGGTTTACGCCACCCTTGTTTTCAATCTGCTCGTTAATTTTTGACTTTGTGGTTGCTGCTTCTTCGTCTGATTCTTTATCAAAACTCGAAGCGTAGTTTTTAATTGATGAAATTTTCTTTATGCAGTGTTTAAAATACATTCTGTTTGTTCTGAAACCGCAGATAAGCATAATGGCAAATCTGATTGCTCCGAGAATGTACGGAACAGCAAAGTACAAAAGATTTGTAGAGGACATACCGGCAAATAAATCGCCGACATTAGCACCGCTGTATCCGCTTTGAAGTATGGCAGAGTAATTATCCATATAAATGTTATATGCCTCTGTAAATTCAGGTGTGGTTTGTATAATAAGTGTGCCTGCAAGCAATCCTACCACGATTACCGATATAACAATGCCGATTGCGTACATTTTCCTGTAAAGCATATATGCACCGGGTAAAATAGCGGATACAAAGCTGAATCGTGATTTATTTGTTCTTAAGATTGAACCGAAAACACGCATAAAGTAGTTTGTATTTTTGCCGACAAATTTTGAAACCTCACCTGCGGTTACATTATCTGCCATTTTTTCGTCTGCCTTAAAACCTGCCATCGGATCAAACGCAATAAAAGGTATTCCGCCGTTTTGCGGATTTTGACCGAAAGGAAAACCGTTCATATCCGGCGGAACATTATTATTTCCGTTTACGGAATCATTCTCGGGTTGATTGTCTTTTAACAGAGGCGCTCCGCAATGTTCGCAGTAAAACAAAGTTTTGTCGTTTGGATGACCGCAAATTTTGCAGATTACTTCATTGTCTGTGCCGCTCTCTTTGTCAGCTTCAAAGTCATCGGAACTGTCCGGTTGATCATTTTCAAATGAAAAATTTTGTGAATGTTTATCCTGATAAAAGCAGTGTTCCTCCTGCTCGTAGCATTCTCTGTGGTGCGGCGTGCCGCATTCAGGGCAAACTACTATATCATCGCCCTCTTTAAACTGTTTGTTACAAACAGGGCATTTATATTTATAAAAATCCATATTTGCCTCCGGGTATTTTTATACAAACTAATTATAACAAATAATCTTATTAATTGCAACCATAATTTATTATAATATTTTAAATGTATATAATTTCTGAATTTTATTATTTAACCGCAAAAAGAATATATTTATTTAGAAAATATTGTAATAAATTGGTAAATCTGATATAATGAAAATGTTAAAATTTTTGAGCAAGGAGGATTACTTGTGAATGATAAAGTGAGCGTACAAGTGGTAACCTTTGGAGCAATGAATTTTGCAATGCAGCAAAACTATGTTCCGCTTGTGCGCAGCGTAACGATAAAAAATAACAGCGATGAGGAAATTAAAGATATTATGTTAAAAATTTCCTTTGAACCTGAATTTGCAAAGCCGTTTACACATAGAATTGAGGTTTTACCTCCGCATACCGAAATTGAGGTAAGTCCAGTTAATATTATAGTATCTACGGAGTTTCTGTTCTCACTGACAGAGAGAATTGTTGCACAGATCAGCGTACAGCTTTTATGCGGCGAAGAAGAACTTGTAAATGCCGGTGACAATATTGATTTGCTTGCCTATGATGAGTGGAGCGGCTGCTATATAATGCCTGAACTGATTGCGGCTTTTGTAACACCTAATCATCCCGCTATCTCGGGCATCCTTAAAATTGCAACCGATTATTTAAGAAAATGGGGAAAAGACCCGAGCATAACAGGTTATCAGAGCCGCAATGCAGATGTTGTAAAACTGCAAATGGCTGCTGTTTATGCCGCTTTACAGTCAAAAAATATTGTGTATAATAATCCGCCTGCAAGTTTTGAAAAAGCAGGTCAGCGTGTGCGACTTCCTTATTCTGTAATTGAGCAGAAACAAGGTACTTGCATTGACCTTGCGGTTACATATGCGTCTTGTCTTGAGGCGGCAGGACTTTTCCCTTTAATAATGATAAAAAAAGGTCACGCATACTGCGGCTGCCGCCTTGAAGAGGAAACTTTTGCCGATTGTGTAATTGATGATTTTTCGGCTATAGACAAACGAACGGTACGCGGAAATGAAGATATTTTGCTTGTAGAATGTACGGATTTTACGGCGGGAGAAAAGATTGATTTTGACAGAGCGGTAAAGCACGGAAAAAATAATCTGTCAGATTCGGAAAATTTTATTTGTGCTGTTGATGTTAGAAGAGCAAGAGCGGGAGGACTGCGACCGATTCCGCAAAAAATAGATAGCAACAGTATTTGCGGTTATGACGGGACGGTTGCTTCGGTTTCTGATTATCAGGCAGCTGCACCTAAAAAACTTAACAGAAGCGGTACAGGTGTAATCGGATATGAGGAAAGTTCGCTTTCAAGAATACAGATATGGGAGAGAAAGCTGCTCGATTTCAGTTTGAGAAACTCACTTTTAAATTTCAAAATTACCAAAAACTCTTTGCCGATTTTAACTCATGATCTTGCCGCTCTTGAGGACAGTATTGCAGACGGAGTATCTTTTTCAATACGGGAATTGCCGAGCGAATGGACGGCGTCGCTTAGAGATGCAAGGCTTTATGAGATAGAAAACGAAAATGACCTTGCAACAAATATTGCAAGCGAAGAGTTTAAAAGCAAAAGACTTTGTGCGGTTATGCACGACGAAGAACTTGAAAAAACTCTGAAAAATATTTACAGAACAACAAAGTCGAGCATAGAGGAAAACGGTTCAAACACACTTTTCTTAGCACTTGGATTTTTAAAGTGGTACGAAAGCGATATTTCGGAAAAGCCACTCTATGCACCGCTTATTATGATTCCTGTTGAGCTTGTAAAAAGTTCGCATAATAAAGGCTATTTATTGAGAAGCAGACAAGAGGAAACCCAGATTAATGTTACATTAATTGAGTATTTAAGACAGATTTTCGAACTGAAAATACCGAGCCTTGACCCACTGCCCGAGGACGAGCACGGTACGGACATTCCGCTTGTTTTCAATACGGTTCGTAATTGTATTCTTGACAAAAAGCGTTGGAATGTTGTGGATACGGCTTGCTTGGGACAGTTTTCGTTCGGTCAGTTTGTAATGTGGAGTGACCTTAGAAACCGTGCCGACGAATTAATGCAAAATAAGGTTGTTGCAGGTCTTGTTGATAAGAAAATTACTGTTGAGCAGGAAGAAAATCCGCTGACGGTGTCTGAACTTGATGAACGCATCGCACCCGATGACCTTGCAATACCGTTGAGCGCAGATTCTTCACAGATGCTTGCCATTGCAGAGGCGGCAAAGGGAAAAAGTTTTGTACTTCACGGACCTCCCGGAACAGGTAAGTCGCAGACAATTACAAATTTAATCGCAAATGCGCTTTATCACGGTAAATCTGTTCTTTTTGTCGCAGAAAAAATGGCGGCTCTTAATGTGGTTCAACACAGACTTGAAAATATCGGTCTTGCTCCGTTCTGCCTTGAACTCCACTCAAATAAGGCGAGCAAAAGCAGTGTGCTTTCTCAACTCGAAAAATCACTTGAAGTCGGCAGAATAAAGCACCCCGAAAAATACAAAGCAACAGCAGACAGGCTGAAAGCTATGCGTGTGAGTATGAATTCTGTAATTGACGGACTTCATAAAAAGCACGAGAGCGGAATTTCCGTGTATGACGCTATAGAACAATATGAAACCTGTGCCGAATTTAAGAATAAAATAACAATTCCGCAAGAAGTTATTAACACTGTTAATGATGACAGAATAGAACAGCTTTTATCTTTAATTTTAAGTTATAAAAATTCTGTTGACGGTGTAGGTGATATAGTTAATAACCCGCTTAAAAATATTTCTCTTACGGAATATTCTATACCGTTAAGAGAAAAGCTGTATTCGGATTGTGTAAATTTGCTTAATCTATATAATAATGCAAAATCGTGCATTGAAAGAATTTTCGGTACATTTAATATCAATGCCGAATTAAGTGAAAAATCAATCAAAAACATTTTAAATCTTTGCAGAGCGTTGCTTATTCCTTCGGCTTTTTCACCAAGCCTTATTCTTGAAAATAATTACAATGCGGTAAGTCAAAAGCTGAATAATTATTATGAAAGCATTTGTAACGAAAACAGAGAAAAACAAGAGATTGAAAAAGTGTTTACAAGCGGTATTTATGAGTATAACTGTATTCAGGCTCTTAATGAATGGAATGTCGCTCAATCAAGTTGGATACTTAGCAGACATTCAAAACAGAAAAAACTTTTGAAAGAAGTTGCAACATTTTGTGTTATGCCAAATGCCGTTACCAAAGAAAATATTATCAATTGGTATCAGCGACTTATTAATTTTAATAAATTGCACAATGATAATATGACTTGCGGTAATGAGCTTAGGTATATACTTAATGAATTAGGTTCTGATTTTAAACAGGCAATTGATAAAACCGATTCCGTCTACAATGCGATAAGTGTGTATAACTATAATGAAATCAGAACAATATTGAATGCTTTTAAGAATATTAATCTTGCACAGCTTGGAAACGATGTTAATTGTGCAGAAAATTATATATTAAAATGGAATGAATTTTCCGACATTTTCAAAGTTAATATTGATAATGAGCAGAGCGACAATTGGCTTAACCGCACCGGAAATATTCTTAATAATATAAGTAAGAATATTGACAAATTGTATGCGGTTACGGAATATAACGCTAAGCGTGAACAGCTTGCAAACGAACAGCTTGAGTGTATTTGTAATGCGGTTGAAAGCGGTATTGTTAATAAGGAAAATGCAGTTGACGCTTTCAGATGCAATGTGTATTATGCGCTTGCACTCAAATATATTTCTGTTGATGAGAGCTTGAGCACATTCAGAAGTAACAGCTTTGAGCAGACGATAAAGGAATACCATTCATTAATAGACGAGTATTCTCAGCTTACTGTTCAGGAGCTTGTGGCAACCTTGTCGGCGCAAGTGCCTGTATCGGGTTCGGCGGGTGCGTCGTCTTCCGAACTCGGTATTCTTAAAAGAGCGATAAAAAGCAACGGCAGAATGATGTCGATAAGAAAGTTGTTTAACGAAATCCCTGCATTATTACGCAGACTTTGCCCGTGTATGCTTATGAGCCCGATTTCTGTTGCACAATACATTGACACGTCATTTCCTAAATTTGACCTTGTGGTGTTTGATGAAGCATCACAGCTTCCGACAAGCGAAGCTGTCGGCACGATTGCAAGAGGTGAAAATGTTGTGGTAGTCGGTGACCCTAATCAGTTGCCGCCGACAAGTTTCTTTAAATCAAACAGAATTGATGAAGAAAACATAGAAAACGAAGATCTCGAAAGTTTGCTTGATGACTGCCTTTCAATTTCAATGCCGCAGATGTACTTAAAATGGCACTACCGTTCTCGCCACGAAAGTCTTATCGCATACAGCAATATGAAGTATTACGATAATAAACTTTATACATTCCCGTCGCCGAACGACAGAGTGTCGGCGGTTAAACTTGTACACATTGACGGCTACTATGATAAGGGCGGTACAAAGCAGAATAAAGCCGAGGCAGAGGCTGTGGTAAATGAAATTATCCGCAGATTATCCGATGAACAACTGCGTACAAAGAGTATCGGCGTTGTAACTTTTAATATTATTCAACAGAATTTAATTGAAGATATGCTTGCCGATGAATTTTCTAAAAAGCCCGAACTTGAAAAATACGACAACGAATCCGCAGAACCCGTATTTGTTAAAAATCTTGAGAATGTACAGGGCGATGAGAGAGATGTAATTCTGTTTTCAGTCGGCTACGGTCCCGATAAGGACGGCAAAGTTTCTATGAACTTTGGCCCGCTTAACCGTGACGGCGGTTGGCGCAGACTTAATGTTGCAATTTCAAGAGCAAGACAGGAAATGATTGTTTATTCCACTCTTACTCCCGAGCAGATTGATTTGTCACGCACAAGAGCACTCGGCGTTGAAGGGCTTAAAGGCTTTTTGAAATTTGCGGGACAGAACCGAAATATTGTTATACCCGACGGCAAAGTTTCTGTTCATAACGATAATAGAGTTATTGAAGAAATTGCCAAAGAGATAGAAAAACTCGGTTATAAGGTGAACTGCAATATCGGTTGTTCGGAATACAAGATTGATATTGGTATCGTTGACCCTGAAAATCCCGACAGTTATCTGCTCGGTATTCTTGCCGACGGTGAAAACTGCAAAAATTCCGCAACATCTAAAGATAGATTTGTATTACAGCCCGATGTGCTTGCAGGTCTTGGCTGGAAAATTATGCGTGTATGGACTCTTGATTGGCTCGATGATTCGGCTCGTGTAATTGAAAAGATTAAATCAGAAATTGAAAATGCGATTTTGGGCAAAAATACCAAGCAAAAAATTTCAGAGCAAAACAAAACTCAAAATTTAGAATTTGAAAAAATTGATACATCAACACAGATTGAACAGACAAGACAGCGAAAGTACGAAACAGTCGATTCTCAAATTCTCGGAAGTTCTGAAAGCTTTTATACAGCAGCGGCAGAGGTCGAAATTCAAAAGCTGATGTTTAAAATTATCTCTGTTCAAGCACCGATAAGTAAAAAAGCATTGTACAAAAGTGTGCTTTCGGCTTACGGTGTTTCTCGCTCGGGTAACAGGGCAGAGGCGATACTTGACGGTATTCTCGGCAGAATAATGCACTCCGAAACCTCTGACAACGGGGTGATATTCGTATGGCAGCCCGAACAAAAACCTGATGAATACAATGTTTATCGTGTGTCGGAGCAAAACGAGAATAGGCGCAATATTGACGATATTTCCTCAAAAGAAATATTAAATGCAGTCATTCAAGTTTTGAGCGAACAAGGCGGTATGCAAAAATCTGACCTTATTAAAGAAAGTGCCAAAAAGTTCGGTTTTACAAGAACAGGCACGCTTATTGATACAACGGTCGGTTTTGCTGTCGATAACGCAATCAAAAACGGCAAACTTGTTGTATCGCAGGACGGAAAAATTACAGATAAAACATAATTACAAGATAGGAAAAATATAATGCCGGATAATGAAGAAAAGATTTTTCAATAAAATCTCAATGAAAAAGCGCCGCAACCCGGTATGATGTTTTTTGTGCATTTGCTTTTTGAAGAAAAATGTGAAATGCCGCAGCAGTCGGTAATGAATGAAATAATGGAAAAACATCTTGGCAAAACCGAATGTTTTTCTTATTATAAATTATCGGCAGGTTTTATGCCTAAAAATTATATAGCGCATTTTAAAGACGCTGATGTTAATACGGGAGAATATGCGGCGGGAAAGCGGGAATAAATTATTTACACAAATTCCTTATTATAAAAAACAGTTTACATTTATCGGCTAATTTGCTATAATAAAATTGTATGTAAAATAGTAATCTGATTTTTAGAGCTATATATCAAATTAAGACAGGAATGGTATATTTTATGGTACAATTTGAGGAATTATTGTTAAAGGTTCAGGCACTTAAACCTGAAATTGACGATTTGTCAGACGCTCTCGGTATGAAAGGTATGCTTTCTGAAATTCAGCAGCTTGAGCTTAAAGCTACCGAACCGGGGTTTTGGGACGATGTAGAAAAATCTCAAAAAGTTTTACAGCGTACAGGCACACTAAAAGGTAAGGTTGAGGCTTACGAGGCTTTGGTGGCTAAGTATGAAGATACCTGTGCTTTGATTGAACTTGCAAATGAGGAAGAGGATCTTTCGCTTCTTGAAGAGGCTGAAAACGAGGCAGAGGGAGTTAAAGAAAGTCTTGAAAAGCAAAGACTTCAAACTCTTCTTACAGGCGAATATGATAAGAACAATGCAATTCTTACTTTTCACGCAGGTTCGGGCGGTACAGAGGCTCAGGACTGGGCGGAAATGCTTTACAGAATGTACAACCGTTGGGCAGATGCTCACGGATTTAAAGTAAAAGAAGTTGACTACCTTGACGGTGACGAGGCGGGCCTTAAAAGTGCCGTTCTTCTTGTTGAGGGTGAAAACGCTTACGGTTACTTAAAGAGCGAGGCAGGCGTTCATCGCCTTGTACGAGTATCTCCTTTTGATTCGCAGGGCAGAAGACACACAAGTTTTGCCTCTCTTGAGGTTATGCCTGAAATGGACGATAACATTGAAGTAAATATTGCTCCCGAAGACATCAAAATGGATGTTTACCGTGCGAGCGGCGCAGGCGGACAGAAAGTCAACAAGACTTCATCTGCCGTTCGTCTTACTCATATTCCGACAGGTATTGTTGTAGCAAGTCAGGTTGAAAGAAGCCAGTATCAAAACCGTGATGTGGCTATGAAAATGCTTATTTCAAAACTTATGGAAATTAAAGAGAGAGAACACCTTGATAAAATTGAAGACATTAAAGGTGTTCAAAAAGAAATCACATGGGGCAGTCAGATCCGCAGCTATGTGTTTATGCCATACACAATGGTTAAGGATCACCGCACTTCATACGAAACCGGTAATATTCAGGCTGTTATGGACGGTGACATTGACGGATTTATTAACGCATATCTCAAATGTGCAAGTCTTGGCACATTGCAAAAATAATCATTAAAGAGGTAGATAAAAGTGAAATATTTGGTAATGCTTTGTGACGGTATGGCCGATGAGCCAAACGAGGCACTTGGAAATTCTACACCGATGGAAAAGGCAAACAAGCCTTGTATGGACAGCCTTGCCGCAAAGGCTGAGGTCGGTATTGTTAAGACTGTAGCAGAGGGCTTAAAACCCGGCAGCGATGTAGCAAACCTTTCGGTACTCGGTTATGAACCTGCCGTATATTACAGCGGTCGTTCTCCGCTTGAGGCTGCAAGCATCGGTATTGATTTAAAGGATACAGATGTAACTTTAAGATGTAATCTTGTTACTCTTTCAGATGATGAAGATTACGAAAATAAAACAATTCTTGATTATTGCGCCGATGATATTTCTTCGGAAGAAGCTAAGATTCTTATTGAGTATATTCAGGAAAAACTCGGAAATGATGTATTCCGTTTCTATCCGGGCGTATCTTATCGTCATTGCCTTGTTTGGAGCAACGGTAATCCGCATCCCGGTGTGCTTACACCTCCGCACGATATTACAGGCAAGGTAATTACAGATTACATTCCAAAGGGTGAGGCTGTTGATGAGCTTTATGACCTTATGAAGAAGAGCTATGACCTTTTAAAGGATCACCCTGTAAATCAGGCGAGAATAGCAAGAGGCAAGCGCCCTGCAAACTCAATTTGGCTTTGGGGCGAGGGTACTAAGCCTTTACTTGATAATTTCAGTGAAAAATTCGGTATAAAGGGCAGTATGATTTCTGCTGTTGACCTCTTAAAAGGTATTGCAATCTGTGCAGGAATGAACAGTGTTGATGTTGACGGCGCTACAGGTTACCTTGATACAAACTTTGACGGTAAATGCAAGGCTGCTATTGAAGAATTTAAAAACGGCGCCGATCTCGTTTATATACATGTTGAAGCTCCTGACGAGTGCGGTCACCGTGGTGAAATTGAAAATAAGGTAAAAGCTATTGAAATGATAGACGAGCATATTCTCGGTCCTGTAGTTGAATTTTTAAAGGGCTACGATGATTTTGCTGTTTTGGTATGTCCTGACCATCCGACTCCGCTTTCTATCCGTACACATACTTCTACTCCTGTTCCGTATCTTATTTATGACAGTAAAAATGAGATTAACAGCGGTGTAAAAGTATTCTGCGAAAAAGAAGCAAGAGAAACAGGCAACTACATTGAAAAAGGCTTTACTATGATGAATTATTTTCTTACAAAATAATTTTTCGTCTACATAATTCATTAAAAAATTTACATCCTCACATTTATAATTGAATTAATCAATAAAAATGTGAGGATGTTTTTATGCGTGAATTTATATTAATTGTAACCGCTGTAATCATAATTGCACTTGTTGCCGTAGTGTTTGTAATAATGTATATAAACCATAATAAAAAGAACGGTAAGTCCAACAAGCCGACAATTATTTATTACAAAGTCAAAGAAAACGAAACCGAAGATAATACAGAGAATAATTCTGTAAAAGATAATTAATATTATTTTTCGGAATCTGCAAATACTTTATCGCTGATTTCTAAAAGTTCGGAAAAATTGTGAATGGTGTAGTCGGGATTTTCTGTATTGCCAAAACCGTATTCGGCAAATACAAACGGCACCTTTGCGTCTTTTGACGCTGTTTGATCACCGATAGTGTCGCCAACATAGAAAGCACAATCAATGTTATTTCTGCTAATAACAAGGCTGATATTTTCGCCTTTTGTGAGTTGGGTTCTGCCTGACATTTCAAAATCAGAAAAATATTTTTCGAGTTTGTGAGCTTTCAAAAATGATTCAATATAACCGCACTGACAGTTACTGATTATACCGAGAAAATATTTTTCGGAAAGTTTGCTAAGCACATCTTCGAGGTTATCGTACAAATGACCGCCTGACTTTTCAAGATACGGAACTTCTACGGCACAACATTCTTTTATAATGTTTACGCCGTTTTCTTCACTAAGCTCCGGCAACATAATGTTTGCAATCTGCTCAATAGTTTTGCCCATATAGCTGTTCATTTCTTCAAGCGTTATTTGCTTTTGAGTTTCTGGATGCTTTTTAAGAACTTCGTTCCATATAGGAAGAATTACATCGCTTGTGTGCCACAATGTTCCGTCTAAATCAAATAAAATTGCTTTTTTCATAATAATTACTCCTGATTTATTATAAAAATTTTCAAACTGATAATATCACACTCTAAAATTAATGTCAACATGAGGTGTGTTTTGTAAAAAATAAAATTGTTAAAAATTAAAAGTTTTTTTAAAAATCTGTTGACAAAGTAAGTAAGCAGTGATATAATATTTATCGTTGTCGACAGACAATATTTGCGAGTGTGCTGGAATAGGCAGACAGGCACGTTTGAGGGGCGTGTGTTTCACGACGTACGGGTTCAAGTCCCGTCACTCGCACCATAAAAACAGATTAGCTTTTTGTTAATCTGTTTTTTTGTTTTACAAGTAAATTAATAACGGGACTTGAAGGCGACCGTTAAGAAAACAGTCCGGTGGACTGTTTTTAGGGAGAGCGTTGATGATATTTATAAATTTAACAAGCCGTATCAAACGAGGCAGAAAGTGTACTTATTTTTTTCACTCCGTCACTCGCACCATAAAAACAGATTAGCTTTTTGTTAATCTGTTTTTTGTTTTACAAGTAAATTAATAACGGAACTTGAGGCGACCGTTAAGAAAAGGAACTGTAAAAAACAGCCCAAATAAAAAACGACTGCATTCTAATCGAAAGGTAGGAATGCAGTCGTTTTTGTGATATAATTTACTATCAATGAAAAACCACATCAACAAGGTACATTATACACCGTATCAATTAAAATTATAACCGGAAATTGAAAAAATAATAGAAATTTCTGATCCGGTATATACATTTAACGAGGTTTTTCATCATATTGATCTAAATAATCACCTTGCTGTTAAGGAAAGCAGGATATGTCGCATATCTACATAGACGGAACAAAGATAACTGCCAATGCAAATAAGGGTAACGACCGATTATTGTCCGGATACAATATTCAGCAATGCAAGCAAAAAAATCACCGAGACTCACTTTTTCGTGAATCTCGGCTTTTTAATATGCTGTTTCTTTACAGCACCTTTTGTGGAGCGGATGATGGGAATCGAACCCACACGATCAGCTTGGAAGGCTGAAGTTCTACCACTAAACTACATCCGCTTATCTATATAACAAATAGTATTATATCATTACAGATAATATTTGTCAAGCGTTAATTTCAGATTATAAAATTTTTAAGAAAATTTTAACTGTTTTATATTAAACTCTAAGTTTAACATGATTATAATTTTAACATACATCAAGATATATAATATCATTTATACAAATTACTTACTTATAATTTTTCTGAATGATAACTTATTATATCTTTGATAATCAATTATAAAATGTTGGTAACACAGAAAAATAGCAGAAAATACCAAATATCAAAGTTGTGAATATTAACTTTGATTTAAAACCACATTTATAAAAAATTTATAATATAATATAATATCTCAAATAGTATTATATATACAAGCGGCTAATTTTTAATAGTAATAATATACTAAAAATACATCTGTATATTTAAATAAATGCGTTATTATGTTAGAATATACAAAGAAATATATCTTAAATTGTGCAAGCGTACAGATGTAAACTTTTCACTCGGTGTAAGTATGATTTCAATGTGGATATTCAGAATAGTTTGCAGTTATATACTTGTTATGGTTCTTGATATGGGTGTTTTAGGTGTATGGATCGGTATGTTTGTTGATTGGTATGCTCGTGCTGCAGCATAGCTTGCAAGGTATTTGTCAGGCAGATGGAAAAAGCATAGAATGATTTAAATATTTAAAAATGGAGATAAATTTTGTTTCCCTACCGTCACAATTATAAAAGTTTGACCAAACTTTTATAATTGCCGTGCAAAATATTCCGGTAAATCATAATTTATAAACATTACTCCAACATATATAACGAAATATGATTTTAAAAAGCAAAGGCCCTCGAATTTTTATCGAGAGCCTTTTATCTTTTTTATAAATCAAATTCAAAGTACGGATTATGGTACAGTGAAAATGTTATAATATGGTAAAGACAAACCTAAATTGCCAAAGTGAAGTTCGGATTTTTGAGGAAAAAACGAGAAATACCACGGGTTCACCTTGACAAAAGAGTATGGTAAAGACAAAATCCAATTTGGATAGATTAAAAAAGTGGTGTAAATAAATATTATTTAAAATCCATTTTGGAAAGATTTATTAAATTATATCATAATTAATTGTAAATATCAAATGTACTAAATTTATAAAAATAAATGTATTTATAAGCTTATTTATAAAAAATTTTCTTAGAAAATATATATTAGGTATTGACAAACAAAATTGTGAACGCTATACTGTAATTAGAGTTGTGAAATATCATAACTCTAATAACAAAATCTAATACTATTAAAATAATAAATGGAGGTAAATATGAAAATCTTATTGCGATTTCATTTGCAAAACAATAAGCTGCCGATTGATTATCGACGAATTATGCTTTCGTTTTTTAAACGGTCACTGTCAGATATTGCCGAGGGAAAATATTATGAAAAATATTATTTTACACCGGAACGCAGAAATTTTACTTTTGCGGTGAATCTGCCTATGCCGAAGTTTTCTAAAACGGAAATTCAACTCGGGAAAAATCAACTAAACATTACTTTTTCAACAGCTGACTATAATACGGGATGTATTTTTATGTCTGCTTTTATAAAGCAAAAGGACAAGCCGATTCCCGCTCCGCTCGGCAACGAAATGAAACTTGTCAGTGTTAATCTTGTGCCGGAAAAAAATGTTACTTCATCATCCGCTGTTGTGAAAATGCTTAGCCCTTTGTGTATCAGATTACATAAAGCCGAGAATAATTCGGATAAGTATATTTCGGTTGCTAATCCGGATTTTACGGAGATTGCAAAACAGGTAATTAAAGAGCAGCTTGTTGAAAGCGGTTTTGACGAGAAGTTAATTTCAAACTTTGAAATTAAACCGTTAAACGCAAAAAAAACAGTGGTTTATCACTACAAAAACTACATTGAATGCAGTTTAGGCAGTTTTAGTATTAATGCCGATAAATCGGTTATTAATTATCTGCTGAAAAGCGGTATAGGTTCACGAAAATCCGCAGGATTTGGCTTTGCCGAGCTTTTATCGGAGGGAGGTGAACCGAATTAATGAAAACAAAGATTGATTACTTTGATTATGACACTTTGCTGCAGCCTACCGATTGGAGGTTTGCAGCAGCCGTTGTCGGTTTATGTAAATATTTTGATTACTTTGGAATTGATTACAAAGTCCTCTATGATGTTGAAGAAAAGCCCGATAATTATATCCACGGCTTTGACGGTATTATTTACAAAAGTGAAGATATAACAGAAGAAAAATATCTTGAGTTTGCAGAGAACTATTTTGAAAAATATATGACTCACAAAAATATTTTAAACATTCTCGAAAGTCAAGAATTCAGTGAAGAACAAATTAAATTGGTAAACGACCTTGTTAAGAGCAAAACAGTTCTTAAAGGGTTGCTTGGCAAAACAAAATTCGACGGAACAAATAAAGATATTTTTATTTCAACCATTGAAGAAAACAGGGCGGAAATTATAAAGAATATCTTTAAAAACGGCAATAACCTTTATAAGAATTACTGCAATGAACGACTTATTTTTACCGAAGATAACAGCACTTGCAGACTTAGAGGCTACAATGTTGACAAAGACAGAAAAACAAGTAATCTCGGCTTTTGTTTTTCAAAGGAAAGTTTTGAGAGCAATGATATTTTAGAATTTGATTTTATACCGTTTGCTTTTTCAAATTCTGATATGAGAGAAACTTATTTTGTGAATAACAATTTTTCTGTTAAGTCTTTAACTCAAACAAACTATGCTTTTTCAAATCAACTTAGCAGTACAGAAAATAAAGACGACAAAAACAAACTAATGCTTGTTTTGCAAAACTCAAAGGATTATATAAGCTATGATGTTGAAATTATATCAAAATCACAGGATAAGGCTTATTACGAAACATTCTTTGTGCGACTTGAAAGATTAAAAAAGTTAAGAGAATTATCGGGGAAATCATTAAACTTTGTCAAAAAAATCAATGATGATTATTGGTTTAATCTTGAGAAAGAAGTTTATATGCGTTGTCTTAACAATGTGTTGCTTGACGATGTAATTTTAATGATGCTTAAGTTTTATTTTGATGATAATGCCGTTAAAGGCTATATAAAAAGCAGAACTGATATGCTAATAGACATAAATGTATCTTGGAAAGGAAATGATATTATGGATGAAATTAAGTCAGCAAAAAGTTGTGGATTTTTAACTTCTAAAAAACTAATTGAAATGAAAAGCAGTAATAAAATTAATTCATATAAGCAAAAAATAATCAGTGCTCTTTGCGCACATGATTACGACAGAGCAAAAGAGATTATACTTAGTTTGTCTGCTTATGTCGGAATGGAATTTTCATTTTTCTATACATTTCTTGAAAATGCGGAAGAAAATAAAGATCTTGCATTTGCTTTTGCAAGCGCATTAATTGAAGTAAGCTCAAAAAATAACTAATATAAAGGAGATTTTATTATGAAAAATAAAGCATTAACATTAACTGTAATCGCAAATATGACAAGCAACTACGGCGAAAGCCTCGGTAATATTTCAAGTGTACAAAAGGTATTCAGAGGCGGAAAAGAGTACGCTACAAGAAGTCGTGAGAGCCTTAAAAACGCTATCTGTGTTCAGTCGGGTTTTTATGATGATTTACAGACATCAATCGACGGAGCAATGCAAAAACTTGTTAATGAAGATGTAAATGCCGCAACATGCCGTGCGCTTGAGGGTGGATATATGTCAACAAAAGATGTTACATACATCCGTAACAGTTCTTTCTATCTTACAGACGCTGTTGCTACAGAGCCGTTTATTAATGATGCCCGTTTTCACAATAACCTTTACCTTGCAACCAATTATGCTATGGCACACGGTTTAAATGTTCAAAACAATGCAAAGGATTGCGGTCTTATGCCTTATCAGTATGAATATGACAAATCATCTAAAATTTACAGTCTTACAATTGACCTTGAAAAAATCGGTAAGGACGAAAACTTTGGTGCAGAGGCAGATAACGCCGAAAAGTGTGAAAGAGTAATTGCTCTTATTGACGCAGTAGAAAATCTTTCACTTGTCGTTAAGGGAAATCTTGATAACGCAGAGCCGATTTTTGTGGTAGGCGGTCTTTCACCACGCAAAACCCACATCTTTGAGAATGCGGTTTCTGTTTCAGGAAAAAAGCTTATTATTGAGCCTGTCAAGGAAAAACTTGCGCAGGGTTACAGCTGTGCACTTATGCGTAACGGCGAGCTTTCAAACGAGGACGAAATTGTAAGAGAACTTAATCCAGTAAGTATGACAGAATTTTTTGAAAATCTCAGAGGTCAGGTTAAAGAGTATTTTTCGGAGTAAGGCGGAATTAATATGAAAGCAATTAGACTTCATATAAAACAAAACAGTGCAAATTACAAAAAAGAAGAAACTGTACAAAACCGTATGACATTTCCTTTACCGCCGTATTCAACTGTTATCGGAGCACTTCATAAGGCTTGCGGTTATACATCTTATCATCCTATGCAAGTAAGCGTACAGGGAAAGTACGGTTCTCTAAAAACAAAAATGTATAAGGACGATTGTTTTCTTAACAGTCTTAATGATGACAGAAATTTGCTTGTAAAAATGAAAAATCCCGAGATGCTTTCAAGTGCATATCAGGTTGTGGCTACTGCACAAAAGGCTCAAGGAAACAGCTTTGAAAAAGGCATTACAATTAATGTAATTAATGAAAAATTGCTTGAAGAATACCGCTTTTTAAAGCGTACAAAACGCAGAATAGACAAGCATAAAAAAATCATTAATAAAATGAAAACTCGGCTCAAAGAAATGAAAGCCGATGAAAATATTTCTGCCGAAGAAGTAAAAGAATTTGATAAGCGTATTAAGCATATAAAGGCTGTGTATGATGAGTACGAAAAGGTAAAGTATACTATTCCGTATTCCCATTTCAGAACGCTTGCAAAAGGCCCTAAGTATTATGAACTTCTCTGCGATATTGAACTTATCATTCATATAGTTGCAGATGAAAATACTATGAATGATATTATGGATAATATCGGAAATCTTACTGCAATCGGCAGAGGAGAGGATTTTGTAGAAGTGCTTGAGTGTACGGAAACAGAGCTTTTTGATGTTGACGAAGATGTCGATTACGGAGAAGCTGATTTTGATGTTTATATGCCTGTCGAGTATCTCGAAATTAATAAAGACGATATGGATATAATCTCTAAAACGGAAGGCGGATACACAGGCGGTACAAAATATTTAATGCCAAAGGATTACAAAACTGTGCAGTTAAAGGGCGGTATGAGAAAACGAGTGTTTAATCGTGTACCTATTATTTTCTGTCAACTTAACTATATTGAAAACGGTTGTAAAGGCATAATGCTTGACAAAACCGAGAACGGTATATATTCAGTGTTTTTAGCTTGAGGTATTTGTAATGAATATAGAAGATAAACTTGCAAAACCCGACAAAACAATCGGACAACATTCAAATGAGCTTATAGAGCAGGCAAAACTGCTCTATAAGCTCGGCTATATAAAATCTGATGATTTATACTCTGATTTACTTGTTTCATGTTTAAAACATGATAACGGTAAGGCAAATTCTCAATTTCAAAAAAGAATTACTAAAGGCGGAAATTTTCAACCTGAACAAGAAATTCCCCATAATATACTTTCAACTTTTTTTATTGATAAATCAGAATGTATAAACCCTGTAAGTGTATATTTTGCTGTGCTTTATCATCACTATAACAAAGACTCTCCTGTTACAGTGTTTAAAGAAAACCGTGAGCTTATAGAAAAATTCCTTGCTGAATTTGGCTTTGATACAAACTCTTACAATAAAATGAAGAGGAATATTAAGAAAATCAAAGATTTATTTGAAACCGAACTTTCTGATGAAGAAAAACAATACGCTGTTTTATTAAAAGGTCTTTTACATAAATGCGATTACAGTGCAAGTGCAGGTCTTGACTGCGAAAAGGTCAACGATTTTTTGACTGATTCTTTAAACAATTGGAAAAATACCCGAAATATACATTACAATGAATTGCAAGAATTTTGCATTAAAAATACCGACAGCAATTTAATTGTAACAGCACCTACAGGTATGGGCAAAACCGAGGCGGGATTGCTTTGGTGCGGGGACAATAAATGTTTTTTCGTTTTGCCGTTAAAAACAGCTATCAATGCGATGTACGAAAGAATTAAAAAACTTTGCGGAGATAATTCGCACGAAGATTACAAGGAAAGAGTGGCACTTGTTCACTCCGATATGAAATCCTATTATTTGGAAGATTCAATAATTAGCGGAAAAAATTATGATTTTGCGTATGCACAATGCAGTAAACAGCTTGCACTTCCGATTACAATTTGTACGCCTGATCAGATATTTGACTTTGCATTGAAATATGCAGGTTATGAATACAAACTTGCGGTAGCGTCATATTCAAAGTTTATTATTGATGAGATACAGATGTATTCACCTGATGTTTTGGCTGCAATTATTTATGCAATTGAGATGATTCATACTTTGGGTGGTAAAGTGGCTGTAATTACCGCAACTTTGCCTCCGTTTGTAAGAAACGAGATTGAAAAAATACTCGGAACAGATGTAAAAACATCCGATTTTTCTGATAAAGGAAAGCTAAGGCATAATGTAAAAGTATATGAAAAAAACTTGCAGTCTGACGATATTATAAAAATATTTGATGATACAATATGCGATAAAGTAAAAAAATATCTTGTCGTTTGCAATTCAATTGATATTGCAAATAAGATGTACACCGAAATAAAAAATTCGGATATTAACGCAAGTGTAAATCTGTTTCATTCCAATTTTACAAAAAATGACAGAAAAACTAAAGAAAATGCGATTTTGGCAGCCTCTGAAAAAACTAACGAAAGTATGAATATACCTGAAATATGGATTTCAACATCCGTAGTCGAAGCAAGTCTTGACATTGATTTTGATATTCTTATTACCGAGTTATCAGATTTATTTTCCCTGTTCCAACGCTTTGGCAGAGTAAACAGAAAGGGTAATAAAGACTTTTCATCTTACAATTGTTTTGTATTTACTGAAATTCAAGGTAATGCACATCGTTTTGTTGACGATGCTATTCATTCGTTGTCAAAACAGGCAATTTTAAGCGTTGACGGAATTATCTCTGAAGTTCTTAAAAAAGAACTTATAGATGAGTACCTTTCGGTTGAAAAAATCGAAAAATCAAAATATTTTCAAGAATATCGTAAAATTTATAAATATTATAAAGAAAATGTCGATTATCTCTCTCTTAAAAAAGATGGAATAAGAAGTATTGACAGAAGTGACGCTGTGCCGATTGATGTTTATAATCAAAATGAGAGTGCCATAGAAAAAGCTTTGGAAGTTTTAAAATCAGATACTTATTCAAGAGATGATAAACTTAAAGCAAACGAAGAAATACTTGGCTTCACGGTTTCCGTACCTAAATTCAGAATTGACGATTACGAAATAAAAAAATTAAAAATGCCATATACTGAATTACCTGTTATTAACAGCAGTTATGATTCCGAATGCGGCATCAGATTTGATAAGGAAAAGAAAACCAAAAAGCAAGATAAATCTGATGATAACGGAGAACCTGATAATTTTATATGAGGTATGATTATGGACGAAAATAATATTTCGGGTATGCATATTTATTATTACTATGTGTGTAAAAGAAAGCTGTGGTATTTTTCAAACGGTTTGGCAATGGAAAGTGAAAACGAAAATGTCAAAATCGGAAAACTTATAGATGAAACCACTTATAAGCAAAAGAAAAAACATATTATGATCGACAACACAATCAATATTGATTTTATTACCGAGCATAAACTTTTACATGAGGTAAAGAAAAGCAGAAAGATAGAGGAAGCGGGTATTGCTCAACTTAAATACTATCTTTATTATCTGAAAAAGCGTGGGGTAGAGGGAATAAAAGGCAGAATTGATTATCCTTTGCTAAAGCAAAGTCTTAATGTTGAACTTAGCGAAGAAGATGAAAGAGAGCTTGAAAGTGCGGCAGCTGATATAGTAAAAATTATATCGGCTGCTTTGCCGCCAAAATTTAAAAGTAAAAGAATTTGCAAATCATGTGCTTACTATGATTTGTGCTGTATTTGAGGTGATAAAATGCAGGAAAGTTATTACATATATTCGTCAGGCAATTTAACTCAAAAAGACAACACATTAAGATTTACTGCAATTGACGGAAATGTAAAAGATCTTCCGATAGAAAATATTAAAAAAATTTATATTATGAATGAAATAACGGTTACATCTAAATTGCTGAACTTATTTTCAAAATACGGAATACTTGTACATTTCTTCAATTACTATCAATTTTACATAGGAAGTTTTTGCCCAAAGGAAACAAAACTTGCAGGTCAGCTTTTGGTTAAGCAAGTGCTTGCTTACGGCGACTATTCAAACAGATTATCAATAGCAAGAGAATTTATAGTTGCTGCGTCTTATAATATTTACAGAAACTTAAGATACTACAACGGCAGAGGCAAGAATGTGTCAGAGCAAATGGCTGCTATTGAAAATTTGAGGAGGAAACTTGCAGATGTAGAAACCATAGAAGAGTTGATGGGAATTGAAGGCAATATTCGTCAGGAATATTACAAAGCGTGGAATGTAATTATTGATCAAAATATTGAATTTGATAAAAGAGTTTATCATCCTGCCGACAATATGATTAACAGCCTTATTTCATATGTCAATTCTCTTGTATATACAAAAACTCTGGCGGAAATTTATAAAACCCAACTTAATCCTACAATAAGCTATCTTCATCAGCCGGGTACAAGGCGATATTCTCTTGCACTTGATGTTTCGGAAATTTTCAAACCGCTGATTGCGGATCGTCTGATCTTTTCTTTGCTTAATCGAAAACAAATAACAGAAAGCAGTTTTGTAGAAGGACTTAACGGTTTGCAACTTACCGAAAGAGCGTCACGAATAATTACATCTGAATTTGACGAAAAATTAAAGACAACTATTTTTCACAAAGAACTTAATAAAAATGTTTCTTATCAATTCTTAATCAGACTTGAACTTTATAAACTGATAAAGCACATTATAGGAGAAAAAGAATATAAAGGCTTTGAAATGTGGTGGTAAATATTGTATGTAATTCTTGTATATGATATAATATGTGATGAAAGGGGCAGAAAAATACTTCCAAAGGTATTTAAGATTTGCAAAAAATATCTTGTACATATTCAAAACTCTGTTTTTGAAGGAAACTTAAGTAAAGCAAACTCACTTGCTTTGCAAAAAGAACTTGATGTTTATATCAGAAAAGACAAGGATTCGGTAATAATGTTTCATACCCGTGAAGAACGGTGGATGAATAAAGATTTTCTTGGAAAAACGGATGATAAAACATCAAATTTTTTGTAACGCTTTTATTGTCGACCTGACATAGCACAAAACCCCCGGCAGGTTGACAGAACCTAAAAATCAAGTAATCATCGGTATAGTTGCTTTTGATATATTGAAATGGCAGTAGTATTTGATAAATATTTGGTATATCGACAAAACAGCACAGAAAAATGCCGATGATTACTTATCCTTTTATCCCACGGCTATAAATCTATCCATATTGGATTTTAAATAAATTACATATACATTTTACGCACAGCATAGCAAACTATAAATCTATCCATATTGGATTTTAAATATAACTGAACATTTCATAATTATAACTCCTTAATATCTATAAATCTATCCATATTGGATTTTAAATGCGTATCTATCTTGCAGATCTGTATATGTGCCTTGTCTATAAATCTATCCATATTGGATTTTAAATGCTTGAGGTGTTCAAAGATTTCACGCTCAACAATGACTATAAATCTATCCATATTGGATTTTAAATTAAGTTGAGCTATAAACGGAAGCAATTCCTCAATCCTATAAATCTATCCATATTGGATTTTAAATTTGATAGTTACGCCAAGGCATTTACCTGCAGCTTTGCTATAAATCTATCCATATTGGATTTTAAATGAAATAGCTTGTTTCTTTCGTCCTGCAATATTTGACTATAAATCTATCCATATTGGATTTTAAATTTCATTCGTAAGATTCAGACGAAATTCCTATAATTCTATAAATCTATCCATATTGGATTTTAAATTTTTAATTCAGAAAATTTTTACGGAAATTGCACTAACTATAAATCTATCCATATTGGATTTTAAATACAGGTATTCTCACCTGCACGCCTCCAGCAGGTCAGACTATAAATCTATCCATATTGGATTTTAAATAGAAAGTCACCAAGTGTGCATACTTGAGTGTAGCCGCTATAAATCTATCCATATTGGATTTTAAATTTCGCTCTGCTGTCGGAAAATCATATCCGCATCGAGCTATAAATCTATCCATATTGGATTTTAAATGCCGATGATGGCTCGCTGGGAGAACATTGACGCAACCTATAAATCTATCCATATTGGATTTTAAATGAAGGTAATGGGTACAGAGCAAAGACAAGATTTGCTCTATAAATCTATCCATATTGGATTTTAAATCACAGCTGCAGACGAACATTCTCTACCCGAATGTCCTATAAATCTATCCATATTGGATTTTAAATTCAGAATATTTTACTATATATCCCTTGTCATTTGCTATAAATCTATCCATATTGGATTTTAAATGCGTATCTATCTTGCAGATCTGTATATGTGCCTTGTGCCTATAAATCTATCCATATTGGATTTTAAATAAGTGTGAAAAATGCGGTGCAGATGTACACCCAATGCTATAAATCTATCCATATTGGATTTTAAATACCCTGAACTGAAAACAACCGCCTCGGGTGTTGAAATCTATAAATCTATCCATATTGGATTTTAAATACAAAGAAGTTAAACATATGATATATTTGGACAGGCTATAAATCTATCCATATTGGATTTTAAATATCGCTTATAGCTTCATAAACTAACGATGGTGTATACTATAAATCTATCCATATTGGATTTTAAATACGTTGCAAACATTAATTGATATTCAGCAATATTTTCTATAAATCTATCCATATTGGATTTTAAATCTGACTTGTCAAATTCCGATAGCATAACAATTTTCTCTATAAATCTATCCATATTGGATTTTAAATAAAAAAATTTCAATCAAAAAGACTTTTGAACTTGTCTATAAATCTATCCATATTGGATTTTAAATAAACGGGAAATTGCGCCGTTGATGTAAATATGACGGGCTATAAATCTATCCATATTGGATTTTAAATATTATAACATTATAATCGGCTTGCTTTCTATCAATACTATAAATCTATCCATATTGGATTTTAAATTTAAAAACGGAAGAAGGATTTTTTATTGGCGATTACTATAAATCTATCCATATTGGATTTTAAATATTTTGTTATCGCAACTGCTCAGATTGATAAAATACTATAAATCTATCCATATTGGATTTTAAATATCTCTGAAAAATATATACAATATTTGTTAACTGTACTATAAATCTATCCATATTGGATTTTAAATGGAATATAGCAAAAATTGATTATAGTTATATTTGTCTATAAATCTATCCATATTGGATTTTAAATATGATTCTCTTCTGCATTTCCGAAAGTTTTTCAAAACTATAAATCTATCCATATTGGATTTTAAATAGATTGAAAGAGCACCCTCTTGCTCTTTCAGGCGAAACTATAAATCTATCCATATTGGATTTTAAATACTCAAAAAAGCCTTTGCGTTAAAACCGTTTTCTTGCTATAAATCTATCCATATTGGATTTTAAATAAATAAGTTTATATGACTTGAGAGTATATCTCTGCACTATAAATCTATCCATATTGGATTTTAAATAATTGAAAGTTACACAAAGAAAGATTTTCAGTTAACTATAAATCTATCCATATTGGATTTTAAATTCAATTACAACAAATTCAATCCTGAAAAGGACGGCTCTATAAATCTATCCATATTGGATTTTAAATGTGATGTTGGGAATATCGTCGTCAGGAAAGCTGATAACTATAAATCTATCCATATTGGATTTTAAATATGTAAAATTAATCGGTTATCGTGGGGTAATGATGACTATAAATCTATCCATATTGGATTTTAAATAGATTGAAAGAGCACCCTCTTGCTCTTTCAGGCGACTATAAATCTATCCATATTGGATTTTAAATACAGTAAAGGCAAAATTTTTCAACAGCAAGACAACCTATAAATCTATCCATATTGGATTTTAAATATAAACGACATCCCAACATTCGTCCACTATTGCACTTCTATAAATCTATCCATATTGGATTTTAAATAGCACAAGGTTAATTCTGTCGATAATCTTGGTTTTCTATAAATCTATCCATATTGGATTTTAAATCAGCACGGCAACTGGCACAATATTTTTGACTTGCGGCTATAAATCTATCCATATTGGATTTTAAATCAACTTGTCAGATACAAGATTAAAGATTTAAAGACTATAAATCTATCCATATTGGATTTTAAATAAGCAACTTAATACTACAAATATCGTTGTGTCAAACTATAAATCTATCCATATTGGATTTTAAATTAACTCTGCTGGAACAACTACTCAACCCAGTTCAGACTATAAATCTATCCATATTGGATTTTAAATTATGGTGTTATAATATTTAATGTAAACACCGAACGCTATAAATCTATCCATATTGGATTTTAAATTTAATAGTGAGAAGATTTTTAAAATCCTGCCAGACGCTATAAATCTATCCATATTGGATTTTAAATTCTAAAATTGAAGGTGATTTTTTTATTAATAAAACCTATAAATCTATCCATATTGGATTTTAAATCCTGTTGATGAGGATGAGAAAGCAAAGAATTTATTGCTATAAATCTATCCATATTGGATTTTAAATTAATAAATACAGAGCTATCAAAAAATGATGTGTTAAACTATAAATCTATCCATATTGGATTTTAAATAGAAATGTTAAAGGTTCGAATGAATTAAGTAACTGCTCTATAAATCTATCCATATTGGATTTTAAATTCTGTTGCGACTACTTCAAGTTTTATTGATTTTAACCTATAAATCTATCCATATTGGATTTTAAATAAACGATAGATTGGCTTGCTGGTCGAGGTCGATTAGCCTATAAATCTATCCATATTGGATTTTAAATGCAACTGATGATATTAAAGCAGCTTTCTATGATTCACTATAAATCTATCCATATTGGATTTTAAATAAATATAAGCTATTGCTTGCAGAGGACAAGGCATACTATAAATCTATCCATATTGGATTTTAAATGTGACATCATGATTAACAGTTTGAATTTGCTAAAACTATAAATCTATCCATATTGGATTTTAAATCTCTTGAAGCAGAGGTAACGCACATTACCTCAAACATCTATAAATCTATCCATATTGGATTTTAAATATTAAAACAGGCGCAAGCATTACGATTCGCAATTGTGCTATAAATCTATCCATATTGGATTTTAAATGCCTTAACTGATGAGGATTTCATACGCTCTACAAGCTATAAATCTATCCATATTGGATTTTAAATTAGGAAAATATAGCCCCTGTGAAGCGGTGCATCACCTATAAATCTATCCATATTGGATTTTAAATATAAAAAAAATTCAATCAAGGAGGCAACAAAATGACTATAAATCTATCCATATTGGATTTTAAATAAAACACTTGATGATATCGAGAATTATATAAACCGTCTATAAATCTATCCATATTGGATTTTAAATTTGTAGTTGACAATGCTCAACGATTTTTCTCTTTTCTATAAATCTATCCATATTGGATTTTAAATTAGCTCTGATATGCTCAAGGCTGTTTGTATCTGTACTATAAATCTATCCATATTGGATTTTAAATGATAATTCTAAGTACTTCTTCATAAATAATGACGGCTATAAATCTATCCATATTGGATTTTAAATAAAACGCAAATTTAAAAATCGGAGTGTATTGGTACACTATAAATCTATCCATATTGGATTTTAAATAATGGAACATTAGAATATACAATCGTAAAAAGAAATGCTATAAATCTATCCATATTGGATTTTAAATTTTAATCTCTTATACTACAGATAAACTACAGATTTTCTATAAATCTATCCATATTGGATTTTAAATTAAAAATGTCCCCTTATTAGTAAGATTTAACAATACTATAAATCTATCCATATTGGATTTTAAATAGAGTTCAACAAGATTTCTTTCGTTAATCTTTTCAATCTATAAATCTATCCATATTGGATTTTAAATTAACGAAAGTAAACCATATTATCGGAAGTATATTGACTATAAATCTATCCATATTGGATTTTAAATCTGACAAATATTTGCATTGTGTCATTACTTCGCAACTATAAATCTATCCATATTGGATTTTAAATATGCGGTATATCATCCGACTTGTTACGCTCAGCAGCTATAAATCTATCCATATTGGATTTTAAATAAAGCGTCTTTATAGTAATAGTATTACTATTCACTCTATAAATCTATCCATATTGGATTTTAAATTAGTTCACATATTAACTATTGCATTTAGTTGATATGCTATAAATCTATCCATATTGGATTTTAAATCGGCACTCCTTACGAGCAACTATCAGTCAATGATTGCTATAAATCTATCCATATTGGATTTTAAATGAAAATTACGGCGCAACTGTCGGATATGCTTGTAGCCTATAAATCTATCCATATTGGATTTTAAATAATTTTTTAAGTCAGTGAACAGATTATCAACAAGTCTATAAATCTATCCATATTGGATTTTAAATTTTGGTTACAAAATTGTAACTTGATTTTTTTAAAACTATAAATCTATCCATATTGGATTTTAAATATTTTGTTGTCGCAACTATTCAGATTTATAAAATAATCTATAAATCTATCCATATTGGATTTTAAATTTACTTCTCTTGCCGATTATAACATTATAATCGGCTCTATAAATCTATCCATATTGGATTTTAAATTATTTTAGCCTTTCTTATTAAAAAGTGTTTCACGTCTATAAATCTATCCATATTGGATTTTAAATACATTGCAAACATTGATTGATATTCAGCAATATTTCTATAAATCTATCCATATTGGATTTTAAATGACGTTGAAGAAAATCCGTCATGGAAACTGACAAAACTATAAATCTATCCATATTGGATTTTAAATATGAATGCTCTAATAGACTTAAGATTATTCCCGTTTCTATAAATCTATCCATATTGGATTTTAAATAAAGACCCCTTTGCGTGGCTTACATATCAGCAGGGAGCTATAAATCTATCCATATTGGATTTTAAATTTAAAAAACGAAAAAACATTAAAAATCATTGAGTCTATAAATCTATCCATATTGGATTTTAAATACACATTTAACGCAAAAGTTTGACAAAACGGCTCTACTATAAATCTATCCATATTGGATTTTAAATTTTAATTTTGTTTTATCGTTGTAAAGTTTTAATATCTATAAATCTATCCATATTGGATTTTAAATTAATTTTCTGGAACATTTGTTTGTGGCGATTTAATTCTATAAATCTATCCATATTGGATTTTAAATGAAGTATAAATATAATTAGATTCAGAAGATTTATCACTATAAATCTATCCATATTGGATTTTAAATCAATACAAACGCAAACCATATAATTTAAAATAATCTCTATAAATCTATCCATATTGGATTTTAAATTAAATAGTTCCGTCATCACAGACCATAGAACCTATACTATAAATCTATCCATATTGGATTTTAAATAAAGATGATGTAGTAGGACTTGCAGTTGAAACATTTACTATAAATCTATCCATATTGGATTTTAAATAAAAGAAAATGCCTTTGCGGTTATAAGTCCGATAACCTATAAATCTATCCATATTGGATTTTAAATCAAAAAAACCGAAACTCGCATGAAAAATTCCGTTACTATAAATCTATCCATATTGGATTTTAAATATTCTTCAAGTAGCAACTAACATTGTGCAAAAGTTGCTATAAATCTATCCATATTGGATTTTAAATAAAAACATTGACATCAACTATTTGAATATGTGTTTCTATAAATCTATCCATATTGGATTTTAAATCTCTTTGATAATATGATTGGATTGTATGTAGAGGCTATAAATCTATCCATATTGGATTTTAAATAAATGTATAGAAATATTAGAGAATGTCTCTCTGTACCTATAAATCTATCCATATTGGATTTTAAATAAAGATAAAAGTGATAAACAAGTATAAAGTGCAAAACCTATAAATCTATCCATATTGGATTTTAAATATTGAATCAATATTAAGACTATACATAGAATCACTACTATAAATCTATCCATATTGGATTTTAAATGTAAAAAATCGTATAATTTTTATTTGTTCTTCATAACTATAAATCTATCCATATTGGATTTTAAATAGTGAGAAATCTCATCTTGTTTATTGCGTTCAGCTGCCTATAAATCTATCCATATTGGATTTTAAATACAACACCGTCCGCAGGAGAAATGCAAAAAAGATTGCTATAAATCTATCCATATTGGATTTTAAATATATAATCATCAGTAACACCGATTGACGGGTCACAACTATAAATCTATCCATATTGGATTTTAAATAACGCAAAGAGGTAAAAACAATTAACGACCAATCACTATAAATCTATCCATATTGGATTTTAAATTAATATCAGAACCAATAATCTCTATCATCGTACTGCCCTATAAATCTATCCATATTGGATTTTAAATTTTTTTTGGTTCTGGTTTAAGCACCAAAGGTGACGACTATAAATCTATCCATATTGGATTTTAAATTTAATTACTAAATAACGATTATTGAAATCGACATCGTCTATAAATCTATCCATATTGGATTTTAAATTCAGATTAGAGGATTGCTTGAATATGACATTAAACACCTATAAATCTATCCATATTGGATTTTAAATACCAATAAATCCCATATATAAACCTCATTTCATTTCTATAAATCTATCCATATTGGATTTTAAATCCTTTTAAAAATATTTTACACAAAAAACACAATTATCTATAAATCTATCCATATTGGATTTTAAATATCAGTAATTCTCCATCATCAAATCATATTGCAAATCCTATAAATCTATCCATATTGGATTTTAAATAAGGAAATGCTACTCAAGCATGTATTAAGTATTACCTATAAATCTATCCATATTGGATTTTAAATGTAAAAATATACTGCATTTTTTAAACCTCCTTAAACTATAAATCTATCCATATTGGATTTTAAATATCGTCTTCCCTGCCCCTTGGCGACCACAATAAAGACCTATAAATCTATCCATATTGGATTTTAAATATAAATCCAAGAAGTTGATTAATATTATACAAAATTCTATAAATCTATCCAGAACATCGTTGTCTAAAAAGAACGGTTGGATAGATAAAAGCGGTATAACATTTGTTTACTACAAGCAAGAGCTTGTGCAGAAGCAACTCAATATTGGCAGAGATAAAGCTATGCGTATATTTAGTGAGCTTGAAAAAATTGGTCTTATAATTCGCAAAAAGCAAGGATTAGGTAAGCCTACTAAAATTTTTGTTATGAATTTCGCAAAGCCAATAGATAAATCGGATGATGAAGATGAAGTTATCTGCAAGATTAATGCTCTTACTAAAAGCACAAAAACTCAGCAAAAATCTGATAAGTCGGCTCAAAAAGATGAACCAACATCCCAGAGGTCGGAAAAATCGACCTCTGAAAAATCGAAATCGACCTCTTGAAGTTGATAAAAACGATGTCAGGACATCGGAAATCTCGACCTATATCCATACTGAGTTAAACCATACTAATCCATCTATCAATCAAGCTGATACAGCAACAGAATCGACTTCTGAAAAACTTGATAGAAGGATAGAAGAATATGAGGAATATGTCCAAAAGGCTGAAATACAAATTTCATACTATGCGTTGTTGTCGCAAGGTTACAATCAACATTACCTTAACTTAATTGTTAATCTACTTGCGGATACATATGTACATCGTGCAGAAAGCAAAATCAAAGTGATAATATCATTCTGACACAATCTGAAAGATTGACAATGAATAAAGCAAAATCACCAAAGTATGAGCGTAACAAAAATGTAATAGTTTATGGTGGTTCAGGCTCAGGTAAAACTCGCTTTTATGTAAAACCTAACCTGATGCAGATGCATTCAAGTTATGTTGTAACAGATCCAAAAGGCACAATAATTAATGATTGCGGCAAATTGCTTCAGCGTGGCAAACCAATTTATCAAAAAGGCGATATTATCGGTTATCAACCGTATGAAATTAAAATTTTCAATACAATTGATTTTAAAAAATCAATGCACTATAACCCGTTTGCATACATTCGTCCCGAAACTCGTGAGCAAGATATATTGCGTACTGTTGAAGTGCTGATAGCAAATACAACCGGCGAGCAAAAAGGCGGAGATGAGTTTTGGGTTAAAGCAGAGAAATTGCTTTATACATCATACATAGCTCTCATTCTGACTATGTGTCCTGAAAATGAGTGGAATTTTGAAACGCTTATTGATTTTGTCAATGCATCAGAATGCCGAGAAGATGATGATAGCTTTAAAAATGCAATCGATTGGGCATTTTACTATCTTGAAAAGTGGATTGAAAAGGATTGGGATAAAGATGAGCAGTTTGAAGAACAAAACGAAAACTATGCTGATTTAGTTGACATTGATGTAGAGCCTTGGAGAGCAAGTCTTGGCAGATTTGCTGTGCGACAGTACAAAGCCTATAAACTTGCGGCAGGTAAAACAGCTAAATCAATCTTGATTAGCTGTGCAACAAGACTCGCTCCGTTTAGTATTGACAGTATACTTGAAATTACAAGCTATGACGAAATGCAGCTTGATACTATCGGAGATAGACTTACTGCATTGTTTATAGTTGTATCAGATACTGACGCTACATTCAACTTTTTGGTTGCGATTATGTATTCTCAGCTTTTTAATCTTCTGTGTACTAAAGCTGATAAAACTCCGAAAGGCAGATTAAAGTATCCTGTACGATGTTTGATTGATGAATTTGCAAACATAAAGCAAATACCTGATTTTGAAAAAATAATTGCTGTTATACGAAGTCGAGGTATTTCTGCGAGTATTATTTTGCAAACAAAATCGCAACTAAAATCTTTGTATAAAGATAATGCTGAAACAATCGAGGGTAACTGTGACTCGGAACTATTTTTGGGTGGTAAAGAAAAAACAACGCTAAAAGACATATCAGATAATTTAGGAAAAGAAACAATCTATATGTTTAACACATCTCGTACAAGAGGAACTCAAGAAAGTTATGGAGTTAATTATCAAAAACTCGGTAAAGAATTGATGTCACGAGATGAAATAAGCGTAATGGACAACTCCCAATGCGTATTGCAAATCAGAGGTTTGCATCCATTTTTGTCTTACAAGTATGACATAACAAAGCACAAAAATTATAAATATCTGTTTGATTATGATGATAAAAATTATTTTGATGTAAAAAAGTATGTTAAGCGTAAGCATAACCATACCGCTGAACTTAGAAAAAGCACAAAATATACAGAATTTCAAACAGTAGATGAAAGGAAATGATTAGTATGAATTTAAACAAACCGAAAAAATTATCAAGCAGAAACAGAAATGCAAAAAAAGTTATTCTCGCAGTTACAGCCGTATCGGTTGTGATTGCTATGAGCTGTGTAACAGCGTTTGCTGCAGTAAGCACTACAGATTTTATCAACAAAACATCAACTGTACTTACCGCTGTTATTTCGCTCATTGGAGCAGGACTCGGAGTTTGGGGTGTTGTAAATCTTATTGAAGGTTACGGAAATGATAACCCGGGTGCAAAATCACAGGGTATGAAACAGTTCATGGCTAATTAAAGGGAACAAAAAGAAAGGGAATGCACAATCCAGACGGTATCAGCGGCAGGCTACAAGAATAAATTGTGATTTCACAAGATTGGTGTTATAATAAGAGAAAAGTTCCTGCCGGGGCAACCGCCCCGGTGGTATGGATAGAAAGGCAGGAAAACAATATGCACATCAGCTATAAACCACTCTGGCACACACTGTTAGAGCGTGATATGAGAAAAGAGGATTTAAGGCTTGCTGCTGGTATGACAACAAATATGATTGCCAACATGAGCAAAGAGGGAAAGCACATCAGCATGGATACATTAGCCCGTATCTGTGAAACTCTGAATTGTGAGATTACTGATGTGATTGAGTTAGTACCAGACGAGCCTGCTTCCACAGGAGGTAAGGAACATGAGCGAATTGAAACCAAGAATAACGGAAAACGGAATTGATTATATCCTTGTCGGAGATTACTACATTCCAGGCTTGAAACTGCCGGAGGAACACCGCCCTATCGGAAAGTACGGACGAATGCACCGGGAATATTTAAGAGAAGTCCACCCAGCCAGATTGAATACATTGATACTGACCGGAGAATTGTTGACATATCTTGCAGACCTGAATGAACAGGCACAAAAACGGTTAGACACTATCATGGAGCAGATGAAAGCTACCGAGGGCGTGACAGAGGAATTGAAGTGTACCCGACAAATGGAATGGGTGCAGCGTTGCAATAACATTCACAACAGGGCAGAAGAAATTGTTTTGTATGAGATGATTTATTCATAACGGGAGCAATTAAATCGGAGGTATATAAGATGATTGAAATTGTATTTGGTGAAAGTGCCTGTGGAAGTTTGAAAATTGCCCAAACTTACGGCAAGGGAAAGTATAGAGGAAGTGCTGTTTCAATATTTATGAGGCACGAAGACGGGAGTGTTCCATCTTCAGATGAAATGAAAAAGGCACAGCTTCAAGCACAGGAACAAGAACGCATTGCTTGGGAGAATGCTATTCCATTGGGAGGCAAGAGCAGTGATGTTTATTGTTTTGATATGGTTCTTAGTGTGGGAGATATTTCTGATAATGGAATTGGCGAACAGCGGAAAAATATTTTCAAGAAAATGCTGTCTGTCTGCTTTGTAGAGGATTTAGATTATCAGGTTGAAGAAAAAATACAGAAAATTAAAACTACATTGACCTCAGTGATTGAACGATATGTAGCTGGGGAAGAAATTCGCATTTGGTATAGCTATAATCCAGATGAGCTTTGTGGTATGTATTGGCTTATGAAACAACTTCAACCATTAAACTGCCAGACAACAATTTATTTGGTTAAGTTACCTACATGGGAATATGGAAAAGAAAATACTATGACATCCAAAATAGCATGGGGCGAGGTGTCTCCTGGCGAATGGGGAAACTATATAACTCTACAAGAGAAAGCTAATCCTGTATTTCTTTCAGCTTGTACTATGAAATGGAATCAACTTCAAAATGAAAATGCACCTTTGCGTGCAATGTTAAATGGTAAATTGCAAAGCGTTTCAGAAGATATATATGATAGTTTCATTCTTCGTGAAATTGCGGAACAGCCAGAGCAATTCAAAATGGCTATTGTCATAGGTAATGTTTTAGGAAAATATCAACTTGGAATTAGTGATGTATGGATTTCCAATCGCATTGATAAAATGCTTGAAGATGGTGTGTTGGAAATTATACAGGACGCACCAAAGGGAGAAACAAATTATCGCCGAATATTAAGAAAACGAATGAAATAATAACCACAGCACAAACCGCTGCTACATGGAATCCAACAAACCATGCAACAGCGGTTTTCCTTTACCGTTTTTTCCTCTGGCTGATAGGCGTTCCCATTTTCTTTGATTTTTTGAGAATACGAATGAACCAGCGAAATTCTTCTTCTGACAGGTTTTTATAGTTGATACCAAGCTGCTTGCAGTAAAGGATAACCAGTTTTTCATCTCGACTGCCCTTGAAATTTTCGACCGCTTCCAGATTTTCTTTCAGTTCATCGGCAACGGTAGTTTGGGGCGCACTCTCGCTGTCCTTTTTGTGGAATTCCCGAATATCCCGGATAATCAGGTTGAGGTCATCCAGAACCATGTGACTGAAATACTCATCATCACTGATATGTGCGGCTTGCAGCACCTTCAAATGCGGGTCATCTTCGCCGGGGCGATACCGTTCAATAATTTCATGCCGGACGGTATCAACAAGGGAGTTGAGATTTTGGATTTGCATGGTGGCAATCCCGTCCACATAAATCTCAATGTCCGCAAGAAACTTGATAAAGTCCTTATGGGTGGCAAGTTCGCAGAGCAGACGGTTGTTAATCCGACCGCTTTTCAGCAGTGCCACCATCTCATCGTTCAAATGCAGCTCCGTCAGTGGCGTGTTGATCTGCTCCCTATTCTCTGTCCGGCACAGCAGATAATCGACGGAAACCCCATAGAAGTCTGCCAGCGTGATAAGGTTGCCATGATTGATTTCCTTATAATCCTCTTTTTCATAACTGCCAAGGGCTGATTTAGAAATGCCCGTCAGCTTTGATAGTTCTTCCAGATTTAAGCCTTTGTCTTTGCGGAGTTCCCAAAGGCGTTCCTGTATGCTTGTTGCAACTTTCATGGGCGCACGCTCCTTTCCGGTGGTTTTATTTCTGCCGTTTAACTGGATTATATCACACTTTCCGCAATCGTGGAAATTTCTGATTTTCCCCCTGATTCCTACTTTGTGGATATACGGCACAGGGCACAAAAATGTTCTATGATACAGGTAGTTCATCGATGGATTATTCCAATCGAATGACCAGCCTGTGTGGGATATGCTTCCCCGGCGATGTAGCGCCATGACTTTTGGCAGGGATATGGAGGAACCCTGACCGAAACGAGCGTACCAAAGGGAGCGATACGCCGCTGTGAGATTCAGGGGAGGAACGACACCGGGGAGAACTGGCGAACTGACACCGAAATGATACCGAAACACGACAATCTGATAGGGGGATAGTCTACCCTATCGCTGATACTTCGGGAGATTTTAAGCGGCTCTATGACCGTAATTTTGCCGAAAATCGCCCCGAAACCATACACAAAAACGGGAGGAAGCGCAATATGCCGAGAATGAGCAAAAAGAGGAAGCATGAGCTTTCCTTTTACCTCAATGACCGGGGGCGTGTCACTTACAACGAATTATGCCGGAAATGCCAGCATGGGTGCAGGCAGAGCTTCCGGGCGGTTGTGGTTGACTGCCCCCGTTATTTATCCAAACGAGCAAAGAAAAAGGAGGAACACACCGAATGAATTTTGAATTTATGACGATAGACACACCATTGCCGCCGTGTATGCCATTTCCCATAGCGTTGACAGGATTTCCAGTCAGCAGCACCGCAAAGGTCATGTACTGCCGGATGCTGGACGCTATGCTATCCAAAGGGCAGGAGGACGAAAACGGAATCCTGTTTGTCTGCTTCCCTGTCACAGCCATTGCTACAGTCCTGTCCCGCAACTCCATGACGGTCAAGCGTTCTCTGAATGAACTGGAAACCGCTGGGCTTATCATGCGGGTGCGTCAGGGCGTGGGAGAACCAAACCGGATTTATGTGCTGATACCGGGAAAGGAGGACGCTGCCCTTGCCTGAGACCTCAAAGCTGGAAAAACTCAACTGGGAGCTGGAGAAAAGCGAAAAGAAACTGCGGAAAGCCATCAATGATGAAAAGGCATTGCAGTACCAGTTAAAGCAGCTTACCCGAAAGGAACGAACGCACCGGCTCTGTACCCGTGGCGGTATGCTGGAAAGTTTTCTGCAAGAGCCGGAACGCCTGACAGATGATGATGTCATGCTGTTGTTGAAACTCATTTTTCACAGGCAGGACACGCAGGAACTATTGAAAAAACTGCTGGAACGGGAGAAGCCGGAAACCCCTTAGTTTACTAAGGGCGCAATTATACACCACCCAGAGGTTGGTGCATTGCGTTCTCCGAAGGCTCCTTGCCGGAGGGCTGTGATTTTCCGCAGTCAAGGTCTGCTCCAAATCATACAGGGGACGCTACGCTTCCCCTGCGCTGGCTGCCGCCAGCTACCCTTTTGTGGACTTGCCATCTGGGGACACCTTGCGTTGCAAGCTGTTCCCAGCCGATAAGTTTCATAAAATATAATGCAAATGGAAAGCTAACTTGACATAAAAGAACTATGTGATATAATGGAAGCATGGAAAGTTAACTTTCCATAAGAGAGGAGGATGACATGAAAAATCGCCTGGAAGAATTACGAAAGCAACGAGGCATAAAGCAAGAAGATTTAGCAAATGCATTGGAAGTATCACGACAGACCATCGGCTCTTTGGAAAACGGACGCTATAACCCATCTATTCAGTTGGCATTTAAGATTGCCAGATATTTCAACATGAGTATTGAAGAAATTTTTATTTACGAGGAGGATTGATTATGAAAAAAAGGTTGTTGATTTTAATGACAGTTACAGGAATGATTATTCTACTGGGAGGATTGCTAACATACGGTTTGGGAGTACATGAAATAATACCTGTGCCACGTCCCGACTTAATAGTAGTAGGTACATCTCTCATTGGAATTTTGCTGATTGTATCTGGTGTGTGCGACTTGTTCGTTAAGAAAACCAAAGAAATGGAAATAGAGGAAAATGACGAGAGAAATATTTCGCTTAGTAATGCTGCTATGGCAAGTGGCTTCAAGGTAATGAATGTTACGATTGCTGTTTCTATTTTTGCTTTGATTTTCACCGGATATATGACAGTAGTCCCATGTTTCACTATTATTGGGGCTTATGCTATTGGACAAATTGTATTTATTGTGCGACTTTGGTACTTGCACAAAACTATGTAAATGTATTACTAAATACCCGCCGCCCCCAGCGGCACAACAAGCAGGAAATCTGAAAAGGTATCCTGCTTTTTCTATGTCCAAAAACGGAAAGGAGGAACACAAAATGCCCTGTCCACACAACGAAATCTCTATTGTGCAGCGCAGCCACCGCCAGTCTGCGGTTGCCGCCGCTGCTTACCAGAGCGGCGAAAAGCTGTTCTGTGAATATGACCAGGAAGTAAAACACTACCCGGAAAAGCGTGGTATCGTCCACAATGAAATCCTGCTCCCGGCAAACGCTCCCCTGGAGTACACAGACCGCAACACCCTCTGGAACGCTGCCGAAGCTGTTGAGAAGCAATGGAACTCCCAGCTTGCAAGGCGGTGGGTGCTTTCCATTCCCAGAGAGATACCGCCCGACCAGTACGCCGCCCTTGTACGGGATTTCTGCCGCCAGCAGTTTGTTTCCAAAGGAATGTGCGTGGATTTTGCCATCCATGACAAAGGGGACGGAAACCCACACGCCCATGTCATGCTGACCATGCGGGCAATGGATGAGCGTGGGAAATGGCTTCCCAAGAGCCGCAAGGTCTATGAACTTGATAAGAACGGGGAACGAATCAAGCTCCCGTCCGGCAGGTGGAAAAGCCACAAGGAAGATACGGTTGACTGGAACGACCGCAAATATGGCGAAATCTGGCGGCATGAATGGGAGGTCATCCAAAACCGCTATCTGGAAGCCAACAACCGCCCGGAACGAGTAGATCTCCGTTCTTACGAAAGACAGGGGCTTGATATTATCCCTACCGTCCATGAAGGGGCTGCTGTCCGGCAGATGGAAAAGCGTGGGATTCAGACGAACATCGGCAACCTGAACCGAGAAATCAAAGCCGCCAATAGTTTGATGAAGTCCATCCGGCAGCTTATTAAAAATCTCAAAGGCTGGATTGCGGAGCTTAGCGAAAAGCGGAATGAACTGCTTGCCCAAAAAGCTGCGGAGGAAGCGGTCTTTCTTCCCAATCTGCTGATGAAGTATATGGAGATACGAAAGGCAGAACGGAGCAGCTGGACACGGGCGGGACAAAGCCGGGGGACTTCCAAAGACTTAAAGGCAGTCAGCGAAGCCCTGTCCTATCTCCAGAGAAAGGGACTTTCCACCGTGGAGGATTTGGAAAACTTTATAGAAACGTCCGGGAAATCTGCCGCCGACTACCGAAAGCAGATGAAGCCAAAGGAAACCCGCAGCAACGTGATTGACGCTATCCTTGCCGCCCGGACGGACTGTAAGGAATGTAAGCCCGTTTATGAGAAATACCAGAAGATATTTTTCAAGAAAACTAAGGAAAAATTCAAGCTGGAACACCCGGAGGTTGCCCGGTTTGAGAAAGCCAGTGCCTACCTTGCCAAGCACCCGGACGATAAGGACAGCACGAAAAAGGAGCTTTTGCTGGAACAGGCGAAGCTTGTGGACGAAATCGCAGACTTGAAAGTACCGTTGACCGAGGTGCAGGAAGATTTGAAGAAGCTGTGGGACATCCGCTACTGGGTACGGAAAGCCACACCCGGCACAGAGGAAAGCAAAGAGCCGCCCAAGAAGCAGCCCCTCAAAGAAGTCTTGCAGGATAAGGCTGACGAGAAGAGAGCACAGAAAAACGCCCCGGCGCAGACGAAACACAAACAACAGGATATGGAACTTTAACAGGCACTTGCCATTTTCAGATTGAGAATGATAAGTGCCTTTTCTTTTTTACAAGGAGGAATTGATTTGAATGTATTTGAAGCTGTGAAGCAGTCCGTTACGACAAGACAGGCTGCGGAGCATTACGGAATCCGGGTAAACAGAAACGGGATGGCTTGCTGCCCGTTCCACAACGATAAGACCCCCAGCATGAAGCTGGACAAGCGTTTCCACTGCTTCGGATGTGGTGCAGATGGGGATGTGATTGATTTTGTAGCTGCCCTGTACGGGCTGGGGAAAAAGGAAGCCGCCGCACAGTTGGCGAGTGACTTCGGGCTTGCCTATGAGGACTGGAAGCCACCGGGCAGGGCAAGGAAGCCCAAGCCCCGGCAGAAATCCCCGGAAGAACAGTTCCGGGAAGCAAAGGCACATTGCTTCCGTGTCCTTGCCGATTATCTACACCTCTTACGGGTATGGAAAACCGACTATGCCCCGCACTCCCCGGAGGAAGCGTTTCATCCCCGGTTCGTGGAAGCCTTGCAGAAGCAAGCCCATGTGGAATATCTGCTGGATGTGCTGCTGTTTGGGGATACGGAGGAAATCGCTTCACTGATTACGGAACATGGAAAGGATGTGATACAGCTTGAACAGCGAATGGCAGAGCTTGCCGCCGCAGACGCAGCAAGAACTAAAAAACACCATGAACGCCATGCAGCCGCCCCAGAGCGTTGAGGAAGTAAAGGCAACTCTGGAAACCACCGAGAAAGGCGGTGTCCGCCAGAGCATACGGAACTGCCTGACCGTATTCCAGCGTGACCCGGTGCTTGCCGGGGCAATCGCCTATAACATCCTGACCGACCGAAAGGACATCATAAAGCCCATCGGTTTTCACAGAGAAAGCACAGCCCTGACCGATACAGACATGAAGTATCTGCTTCTCTATCTGGAGGAAACCTACGGGCTGACCAGTGAGAAAAAGATTGAAACCGCCATCGGGATTGTGGCGAATGAGAATAAGTACCACCCCATCCGGGATTTTCTGAACAGCCTTGCATGGGACGGGACGGAGCGCATCCGCTTCTGTCTGCGGCACTTTCTGGGGGCGGATGTGGACGATTACACCTATGAAGCCCTAAAGCTGTTTCTTTTGGGGGCGATTACAAGGGCATTTAAGCCCGGAAGCAAGTTTGAAATCATGCTGTGTCTGGTAGGCGGTCAGGGGGCTGGCAAGTCCACCTTCTTCCGTCTGCTGGCAGTCCGGGACGAGTGGTTTTCCGATGATTTGCGGAAGCTGGACGATGATAACGTGTACCGCAAGCTGCAAGGTCACTGGATAATTGAAATGTCGGAAATGATGGCAACCGCCAATGCCAAGAGCATTGAGGAAATCAAGTCTTTTCTAAGCCGACAGAAAGAGGTTTATAAGATACCCTATGAAACCCACCCGGCAGACCGTCCCCGTCAGTGCGTGTTCGGCGGTACTTCCAACGCCCTTGACTTTCTCCCCCTTGACCGTTCCGGCAACCGCCGATTTATCCCGGTCATGGTGTACCCGGAGCAAGCCGAGGTTCACATTTTGGAGGACGAAGCCGCTTCCAGAGCCTATATCAGCCAGATGTGGGCGGAAGCAATGGAGATTTACCGAAGCGGCAGGTACAAGCTGTCATTCAGCCCAGCCATGCAGCGGTATCTCAAAGAACACCAGCGGGATTTTATGCCGGAGGACACCAAAGCCGGGATGATACAGGCTTACCTTGATAAGTACACCGGGGAAACGGTCTGTTCCAAGCAGCTCTACAAGGAAGCCTTAAATCACACCTTTGACGAGCCGAAGCAATGGGAAATCCGGGAAATCAACGAGATAATGAACCAGTGCATTACCGGGTGGAACTACTTTTCCAATCCAAGAATGTTTGCGGAATATGGCAGACAAAAGGGCTGGGAGCGTGAAATCCCGGCAACGGACACCGACAACCCGCCCGAAAAATCTATGGACGGTTTTGTGGAGGTCACGGAGCAGATGGAGCTTCCATTCTGAAAATGACAGCCCGTTGCCGACTTCGTTGCTATCCCGTTGCCGAGCCGGTTGCCGGGGAAAAACCCATAACTGCGGGCTTTTCTCCCCTATGACAACCAAAACAACAGAAAAATAAAAGAAAAGTATAAATAGTAACCACCGCCAGATTGAGATTGTTTGCAAGGTCTTTTGAAGCCCGTTGCCGGACTTCGTTGCCGACACCCTCTGTCTGGCTATTTTCATGTATGGAGGATAACTGCCTATGGCAAAAAACAAAACAGAGATTCATGTGACCACTGTATTTGACGGGGAGCTGGACGCCACCGATGTGTTCGTCAGCCTGATTTCCCAGAAATACGGCAAGACAAATACAAAAGAATATCTTGCTAAAAAGAAAGAATTGAAGTATAATGAAGATGAGGTTCAAAAGAGCCGGATACCGTCTGGATTGTGTGGGTAAATGGCTATGATGAACGAAATGGAATACAGAACAATCGGTTCGGCACTTGCCGGGGGCTATCGTGCAGCGGTCTATTGCAGACTGTCAAAGGACGATGACCTGCAAGGCGAAAGTGCCAGTATCGCAAACCAGCGTGATATGCTGGAAAAATACTGCGAAAAGCAGGGATGGGAGGTTGTGGCAGTCTATCAGGACGATGGCTTCACAGGTCTTAATATGGAGCGTCCTGATTTACAGAGAATGTTGAGATCCATTGAGCGCAGGCAAATCAACCTTGTTATCACGAAAGACCTCAGCCGACTGGGGCGTAACTATCTGCAAACCGGGCATTTGATTGAGGACTTTTTCCCAAGAAACGGGGTGCGCTATATCGCCATGAATGACGGTATCGACACCTTACGGGATAACAACGACATTGCCCCGTTCAAGAATATCCTGAACGAGATGTACAGCAAGGATATTTCCAAGAAAGTCCATTCCTCTTATCTTCTGAAAGCGCAGAAAGGACAGTTTACCGGGTGTCTTGCCCCGTTTGGGTATCGGAAAGACCCGGAGGACAAAAACCATCTGCTCATTGACGAGGAAACCGCCCCGATTGTGCGGCTGATTTTCGGATATGCCCTAAACGGTCATGGTCCGAACTATATCCGCAGACGGCTGGAGGAAGAAAAAATCCCCTGCCCCACATGGTGGAACCGGGAACGGGGGCTTCGCAATACCCGCACCAAATGGGAAAAGAAAGACCCGGAAAACGGGCGGTATATGTGGGACTTCTCCGTTATCAAAGACCTTTTGATGAATCCCGTCTACACCGGGGCGATTGCTTCCCAGAAAAAAGACTACCGCTTCAAAATCGGCACGATTGGGGAAAAGAAACCGGAGGACTGGGTTGTGGTTGAGGGACAGCACGAACCGCTGATTGACCGCATGAGCTTTGATATTGTGCAGAACAAGCTGAAATCCCGCCAGCGTCCGGGGCAGACCAATGAAATCAGCCTGTTTGCCGGACTGATAAAATGCGGCGAGTGTGGGAAGTCGCTGACGATACGCTACACAAACGCAAAACATCCCCAGCGGATTTACTCCTGCAAGACCTACAATGCCTTTGGAAAGAACCACTGCACCCAGCACCGGATTGACTATGACACCCTTTACAGCCATGTGCTGCGGAAAATCCGGGAATGTGCCAGAGCTGCCCTGATGGACGGGGAAGCGGTTGCTGACCGCCTGACCAATACCTGTGAAGCCGAGCAGCGGGAACAGCGGGAAGCAATGGAACGCTCCCTTACAAGGGACGAGGAACGGATTGAGGTTCTGGACAAAATGGTCATGCGGCTTTATGAGGATATGATTGCAGGGCGTATCAGTGAGCAGAATTTCAACACCATGCTGGAAAAGACACAGACCGAGCAGACGGAGCTTAAAACAAAAGTGTCCGAGGGCAGAAAGCGGCTGTCCGATGAAGTCCAGCTTGCCAATGACGCAAAACAATGGGTGGAAGCCATTCAGGAATACGCCAACATCACAGAGCTGGACGCAGCCACCCTCAACCGCTTAATCAAAGAAATCGTCGTGCATGAGCGCATTGACGAAGATAAAACAAGACACATTTCTATCGAAATTCATTTTAATCTCAAACCCATCCCGGAGGTGGAACAGGTCACTGCCTGACCTGTCCCGCCGGGACGGTTCTCTTAAAAAATACCATATAGATTTTTTGTACGCCGCCGCCCGCCATCGAGCAGAGTTTTACACCTAATTGGGGATAAAACAGTTGATGGCAGGTATTGCACTTATTGCTGTAGGTGTACTTATTGTGCCAGTCTTGAAAAATATGATGTCATCTGCTATGACTTCGTAATATTACTGTTGTTATCTTAAAGAAGGGTGTGATAGTTTGGAAATTTGGGAAGACTTTATCTCCGGAATAGATGAGTGGTTCAGAGGATTTCTTGCCGGAGCAATTGAAGGTTGTTTAAAAACAGTAAATTCTATGCTGTCAGGTGCTCTCAACAATGGTGATGATGGAGGAATTAATTCAATTTTTAATTCTTTTCTCGGTGACCCTACGACTTTCACGGGGTCAACATCTACAAATGAAAGTCTGACTCCGATTTGGAGTACGATAGAAACACTGTCAAATAATGTGATTGTACCTATCGGCGGTTTTGTTCTTATGGTTATTGTATGTTATGAGCTTATACATATGGTTGTTGACGGCAATAATTTTAAGGATGTTGATGATTCAATAATTATACGGTGGATACTTAAAACATTCTGCGGAATTTTGCTTATAAGCAATGTTTTTTATATAGCAACAAGTGTATTTGCGTTTGGTACAGATGCTGTCAACGATGCATTGACAACCTTGTTTGGCACAGGCGATTTTGTTGATGATGAGTTAATAAGCAGCAGTACATTTCACGATGTATTAATGGCACAGGACAAAGGTACTCTAATTGTAACTCTGATAATAAGTTTTGTAATGATTATAGTCACTTTCTTGCTATTAGCATCAATTATCGTAGTGCTTGCATCGAGAATTATTGAAGTATTTATGCAATTATCTATTGCCCCTATTCCATTTGCAACATTTCTTAACAAGGATTGGGCTGACATAGGCAGGAATTGGCTAAGGAATATTTTAGCACTCGCTTTTCAAGGATTTTTTATCATCGTTGCACTCGCAATATTCCAATCATTGTTCAATAACGCACTTGTCACAATGATGTCAGGGTCAAGTACAGATGTCATTATGACTATGGCTATTCTTCTTGGATTTATAATTGCATTTATATTTACGATGTTTCGCACATCAAGTATTTCAAAGTCAATATTTTCAGCACACTAATAACTTGTGCCCCATCGGGGCACAAGTTAAAAGAAGAGGAGGAAATTACATTATGCAGGTGCAGGAAAATTTTGTTCACATACCAAAAGATTTATCACTCATTAAGCAAAAATTCCTTTTGGGACTTACAAAAAGACAAGCAATAGGTTTTGCTGTCGGACTCATATGTGGTTTACCTGCGTTTTTTATAGTCAAGGCTATAATTAACAATTTGACAGTTGCAATATTTGCAATGGGTATGTTTGCTATTCCGGGGATTATGTATGCTTTATTCAATAAAAACGGTATGTACTTTGAAACATATATTGCATTGCTTATTAAATTTTTTAAAAAGCCGAGAGTACGAAAGTATGAACCTTTATCTGCTTTAAAAGCTATTGAAAATCAAATTGAATATAACAGATTAAAAAGAATTCTTTTAAATGCAGATGTTGATGTTCCGGTATTTGATAATAAGAAGGTGACATTATTTGAAAAAATCACAAGTAAACACAAAAAATAACAATCAGAAAAAGCAATTAAGTAAGGAAGATATTAATTCTATAAAAAGAAGAATGTCACAGCTGAGGAAGGAAAATACAGACAGAAAAGCATCAACTCAGGCACTGATACCATACAAAACGATGCTCCCTGATGGTACTTGCCATATTGGCGGTAAGAAGTATTCTCAGACTGTTGAATTCTATGATACGAACTATCAACTTGCAACATTTGACGAAAAAGGCAGTAAGTTTTCTTCGTGGTGTGATATTCTCAATTACTTCGATGACAGCATTGAATTTCAAAATACATACGAAAATCAAATCATTGATAAAGACTCAATGATTAAGTATGTAAAAATTAATGATGTCAATGACTCTTATAATGACATCAGAAAAGAGTACAGTAATATTCGCATTGAAAATTTATTTGGAGGAAACAACGGTAGAAGCATTAAAAAATATCTTACCTTCACAACAGAAGCTAAAAATCTAAGAGAAGCAAGAGCAAAACTTAATACAGTAGCAAATGAAGTTATTCAACTGTTTGCCGATATGAAAGTATCCGCTCGCAAACTAAGCGGTGAAGAACGACTTGAGAGTATGTATAAATCGCTCAATCCTTTTACTACACAACCTTTTCTTTTCGATTGGAATCTCGTTAGGAAAGGTTATGATACAAAAGACTTTATTGCTCCTTCATCTGTAAAATTTGTTGGTAAAAATCAATTTGAAATTGGTAATGCGTATGGCTGCGTAACATCAATTAATATTCTCGCCGGTGAATTATCGGACAGAATAATTGCAGATTTTCTTGACAAAACAGAAGGACTTGTTTCGTTAAATTTCCATATAAAGCCTTTTGACCAAATAAAAGCTTTAAAATATGTGCGTGGTAAACTTTCTGATGTTCAAAAAATGAAAATTGATGAACAAAAGAAAGCCTTTCAAGCAGGTTATGATTCAGATATTTTGCCTGAGTCAATTCAAATATATCTTAACGAGTTAAAAGGCTTACTTGAAGATTTAAACAGTAAAAATGAACGCTTATTTGACATTACAATTACTGTCAGACAATATGCTTTGAGTAAACAAAAAAGCAATTTACAGCTTGAAACATTATCAAGAATTACGCAAAAAAACAACTGTAAACTCATATCACTTGATTATATGCAAGAGGAAGCACTCGCATCGTCATTGCCAATCGGCTACAATGATGTACCGATTGCAAGAAGCTTACCGACAAGTGCAGTAGCTGTATTTATACCTTTCTCAACGCAGGAAGTATTTCAAGCAGGCGGAACATATTACGGACTGAATCAGGTCACTAAAAATATGATTTTGGCTGATAGACTAAAATTGAAAAACCCTAACGGCTTATACTTAGGCGTGCCGGGTGGAGGTAAATCTTTTGCTGTAAAGCGTGAAATAACAGATATATTTTTAACAAGAGATGATGATATTTTTATAACCGACCCTGAGGGAGAATATTATCCCATTGTCCAACATTTGAAAGGTCAAATAGTAAAAATATCATCGAACAGTCCTCATCATATTAATCCGCTTGATATAAATATTAATGCAGCCAATTTACAAGATGAAAATCCTGTTGCAACAAAATCTGATTTCATCATCTCTTTATGTGAGCTTATTGTTTCAGATAAATTAGGATTAACAGCAGAAGAACGCTCAGCTATTTATAAATGTACGAAAAGACTTTATCAAAGATTTTTTTCAAACAGTCCAAGCAGAGAAAATATGCCAACACTTGCTGATTTACAAAAGGAATTCAGAGCAGCTGATGTTGTACATACTCTCAACCGAGTTGCTAATTCGCTTGAAATGTATGTTACCGGCTCACAGAATATTTTTGCATATAGAACAAATGTTGATATTGATAATCGCCTTGTGTGCTTTGACATTAAAGAGCTTGGCTCACAACTAAAAAAAATCGCACAGCTTATTATACAAGATCAAGTGTGGTGCAAAGTTTCTGAAAATCGTAACATCAAAACAACACGCTACTACATTGATGAATTTCATTTGTTGCTGCGTGATGAACAAACTGCGAAGTATTCGGTAGAAATGTGGAAACGCTTCAGAAAATGGGGCGGTGTGCCCACCGGCATAACGCAGAATGTAAAAGACTTGCTCTCATCACCGGAAATTGCAAATATACTTGATAATTCTGACTTTATATATATGCTGTCGCAAGCCAATGGTGATAGAAAAATATTGCAAGAAAAACTTGATATATCCGATGCACAAATAAAATATGTAAAAGGTAGTCAACCGGGTCACGGATTGGTTTTTTATGGTGATATTATTTTACCTTTTGAGGATGATTTCCCCGAAAATACAATTATGTTCCAACTTTTGAATACTGACCCTGCAAAACGAAAAATACCTGCAAATTTGAATTGAGGTGAAATGCAATGAGTTTAACGGGTAAGGAATATCATATTGAATTTACAAGAGTTAAAACAAGTACAGGCTTTCACAGACAAATTAAATTAAAGAAAGCTGATGCTCCTGCATTTGTTCAAAACGGTGTTTTGCATAAATTGTATAATGTTAATCGCAGATTTGAAGGTGATGTTCCGAAATTTTAAATCTCACAAAAAATTGAAAATATACAACCGCATACAACTCAAGGCAAAAGTGTAAAATATACTCTCTTGGCAGTAAGTAAGTCACGCAAAATTGCTACAAGTGCTGCCTGGAAAGCTGCTTTATCAGCCGAAACGATAACGCTTACTTCGGCAAGGTTAGCAGGCAATAGACTTACTCAAAAGATAAGGAATAACGCTGATACGATTGATAGCGGTAAAGCGATTTTAAGTGCCGTTACAACTATATCAACTGCAAACAGAGTAAGAAAAACTTTAATTCAACATAAACTGCAACGCAAAAGATATAAAGCATATAAGCAAGCTGTTGCCACTTCAAAAGCTCAATTCAAATCTGCTAAACACAGACTGCAAATTAAAAAGAAAGAGTTTAAGTCCGCAAAAAAACTGCAAAAGCAAAAATTGAACAATATTTCTAATGAATTTAAAAACTCTTCAAAATTTATTTCCGCAAAAAAAATAAGGGTTATTGCACGAATTTTGCATAAAAACATAAAAGCTAATCGTAAATTCATAATAGAGAAAGATAAAGTAGAAGTTCAAAAAGACTTATATAAAAGCAAAATTAAGTTAAAACGCTTATATAAGCCTAAAAACATCGTTTTGCAAGGACTTAAAAGTGCTGCTGTCCGTGGTGCATACAGTGTTTCAAACAAAATTGCCCAAAATGCTCAGGACAATGATTTCGTTCAGGCTATATCAAACGCTGTTACAGTTGATAGACAAATAAAAACTATAATAAAATCATATAAAAATCAAAAAATTTCAAAAGCTGAAAAAAGACCCGAAAAATTAAACAAAAGGAGAAACAAACTTCAGCAAAAGCAGAATAAGCTAAATCAGACTCGTATGAGGAAAAGAAGTCATAAGCCTAAGCCGAAAAGTACAGCAAAAGATAAAGTAAAGCAACTTAGTAAAGGAATGGTGAATATTATTGCTAAGCTGTTTGGAGCTTTAGCATTTCCTTTGCTGATTATAATACTGGTTTTTGGCTTAGTCGTTATGATGTTCGGCAGTTGTACGGCTAACAGCAGCTTTCTGCTCGGCACTTATTATTGTTCAGATTACGATATGGCACAAGCGATTGAAACATATACCGATATTGCTTACAGCTATAATCAAGAATCGGATACATTAAATCTTAATGTACCTAAATGTGAAATGCACATAGTAGATGTTGAACCGACCGAATTGCAGGAAGAGCTTGTTAATGAACTATCAGACAGAGCCGATGAGGTCAATAACGGCTCCGTAGATCCGTCACAGGATAATATGCTCAAAATTACCGGTGACGGCAGAAAGCTCGGACTTGACCCTCGACTTATCGATGCAGAATTTGAAGATAATCCCGGTACAAAGTTAAATGTGTGTGTTAATAATGTTTTTGACATTTATGAGAAAACCACTGATAAAAAACTTACGCAAATTATATTCTGTGATTTAGGTGTTCCGGGCAAAGGTGTAAATGTTGATGCAGACAGCAAAGACGAGGATACAAAGAGTGTTACAGAAATTGACTCTCTCGAAGAATCAGGCAAATTCTGCGTGTATGACGATATTAAAGATAAACTTATTGCTAAGGGTGTATCGTCACAAGAGATAGCGTTTATTCACGATGCTAAGAATGAAAAGCAAAAATCTGAGCTTTTTGCCAAAGTACGAAGTGGCGAGGTTCGCATACTCTTAGGTTCTACTGGCAAAATGGGCACAGGAACAAATGTGCAGGATAGAATTATTGCCCTACACGATTTGGATGTACCCTGGCGACCTTCTGACCTCGAACAAAGACGAGGAAGAATGGTAAGGCAAGGTAATATTAACGAAAAAGTGCATCTCTATCGCTATGTCACGAAAGGCACTTTTGATGCTTATTCATATCAATTACTTGAGAAGAAACAAAAGTTTATTAGCCAAATTATGACATCAAAAGCTCCTGCAAGAAAATGTAGTGATGTTGACCAGGCTTCATTATCTTATTCAGAAATTAAAGCTCTTTGTACCGGTGATGAGCGTATTAGAGAGAAGCTTACCCTTGAAAACAGAGTAAAAGAACTTACAGCGTATAAGTCTGAATATGATAATACCCGTTATGAGCTTGAGGACAAAGTAAACGCTTATCCTGAGCAAAGAAAAGATTTGCTCTGCACGATTGGTAATATCCAAAAAGATATTGATAAGTTAAATGCATTGCCTAAAGATGATGAAGGCTCGATTGTTTATACATATAATTTTGGAGATGCAGCTTATACCAACTCGGAAGAAGATAGAAAATCCGCAGCTAAAGCTCTTGGAGCTTTTGTAGCATTATCAAGGCAGCACCGAAATGAAACCATTAAAGTAGGTGATATTTCAGGATATGAGGTTGAAATAATCAATAAAGGCTTGATTGTTGATGATATTACTGCGAGATTAGGCAACGGAAAATACAAGGTTAATTTTGGTAGTCTTAATATTCACAATCTTTCTAAACTTGAAAATCTGTTTACAAAATTCAATGAATTTCTGTCTAATGCTAAAAAAGAATTGAATCGAATTGATTATGATTACAATTCAGCAAAAGAAATGCTTACAAAACCTTTTGAATTTGAGCAAGAACTTACTGAGAAAACTCAAAGATTAGCCGATTTAACAACTGCCTTGAATATTGAGCTTGCCCAGCGACAAAATACATTGACAGAAAAGGAATGCAAAACACGCTATTTTAGCAAAAACTCAATTTTGCACAAGGGAAAAAGTAGTGTTATTTCTGACCAAAACAGTCTTGAAGTAAAAAGGAGTGCACCTGAATTATGATAGCTTATGCAAAAGGCAATATAACAAAGTTTGATGTAGATGCAATTGTAAATGCAGCCAACGGCTTTGGATATATGGGAGGTAAAAGATGTGTTACAGAACTACATAGAGGAGTTGCAGAGAGCATTCAATTTGCATCTCAAGGTGCTGTTGAACAGCTTGCAAGAGCAAAATGTAAAACGCAACCTTTTTTCAGCTATGCACCGGGAGATGTTTTTGTGACCGATGCTCCTAACTTGGTATGTAGAAAAGTAATACACGCAGTTACTATGCGTACTCCCGGAAGTAAAGCAAAAATTTCAAATATAATAAAGCTAATTCCCAAAATTATAGCAACAGCTGAACAGCTTAATATAGAATCAGTAGCTGTCCCCTTGCTTGGGTGTGGAACAGGCAGACTTGATACAAAAGTTGTTCAAGAATTATTAGCTGATAATCTTATAAGTGATAAAGTGACTTTTTATATTGTTGATTTCTCTTAAAATAAGCTGTAAAACGATTTTTATAAAAACCTGAAATTATATTCTTTTTTAGAACTGCCGTTAAAATCAATTTAAACGGCAGTTTTACTTTGTATTATACTTGCATTTTTAGCGTTTTTAGCATATAATAATATAAAAGATTATTTGTTTATAAAAGTAAGCGTGGTGATATTTATGATGTCAATTACAAGTACAAGGTATCTTTCTAATGTTGACTGGTTGCAGGATGTGGTTCAAGGAACGGATTTAATCCTGTGCGGAGTTTCGGCACTTGAGTATCTCGAACTATTTAATGGTTATGTTAATGAATCTAAGATACAGGTATATGCAAAAAATAAGGGGCAATTTGATAACATAGAATATCACATTGTCAATTCGTTTGACCACATAGAATATCTCAATTTTAACGGTGTTTTGTGTACTACTGTTAATCAGACTATAAATGATATGCTTGCTAATTATGATAACATAGATGAGCTTGCTTTTCTTGAAGCATTGAGTAATTATTATTTTGCAAATGATGAATCCTTTGATAATCTTAAAATTAAACCTGAAAACAGAGATGTTTTTAATCAAGTGAAGCAGATGGCGATAGAATATTATTGTGAGGAGTAATATGACTGAACAGGAAAAACTGATGTACGAAATTCTCGGACAAATAACCACCTCTGATATTCCTATTGTGTTCAAGGGCGGTCTGATAACTAAACTGATTTTAAACGAGAGTGGCCTTAGCTCAGTTCAACGAACCACGAAAGATATTGATGCGAATTGGATTGGTCAACCCCCGTCTATGGACTATTTAGTTGATTCTTTAAATAACAGTTTTGGCGATTTACAAAGATGCTATAAAGCTGTTGCGTCACGGCAATACGGAGAAAAACAATCTGCCGGTATAAGTGTTATTGATAAAAACACAGGCAGAAAATTTATTACTATGGATATAGACATTAAGCCGTTGATTGACAGCAAAACCTATTATTATGAACAAACTAAAATCAGAGGAGTACTTCCAAATGAAATTTTGGCTGATAAGATTTGTGTCTTGTCGGGAGAAGCTATATATAAAAACAGAGCCAAAGATGTATTAGATGTTTTCCTATTATCTAAATGTGTGAAAGTGTATTCTAAGGACATTTCTGATATTTGCAAAAGAGCAGGAAGGGAAATAAAATCATTTGATGCTTTCCATAATAAAAAAGCTGAAATTGAACACGCATACAACAAATTAAAGGGTATTGAAGGAAAACCTGATTTTAATACTGTTTACAATTACTTGTATGAATTTATAGTCCCATTTGCACAGGAAGTAATTCCAAATAAAATGTGGGATTGCAAATCATTGTCGTGGAATGATGTATGTAAAACAAAATCTCCTCTATCAAGAAAGCAGATAAATCAAAACGCAAAAATTATATCCCGTACACAAGAAAATCAATCGCAACATAATAAGGACAAAAATAAAGGCATATAGCTCCTTTTACGGTGTTATATGCCTTTTAGTATGAACTACTCCGTTTTCACTAACAACAAATTCAGTTCCCTTACCGCTATTACCAAGAGTAAGGTCATTCGGTTTTGTAATTTTATTTTTATCAAAATATTCTTTTGTCAATAAAGAATATTTTGAAACAGAATCGTTCTTTGAGTCTGCAACGATAAAAATAATATCTTTGCTATCATACTCTTTAAACATTTATTATCACCTTACAATTAACAGTTTAAATTATATATGTAATTCATATCAACTTTTTCGGGAATACCATTAACCTTGCCATTCCACGAATACTGATGAATGTCAACATATGACGGAATGTCAGAGTAGGAAGTATTCGGAGCTGCTATCCAAATCAGATATTTAGATGAAAGTTCGTCCGGATATGCACTATCGACTAACATACTTTTTGCACTATACATACCAACATCATAACCATAGCTTTTTATGCCGTCACAAAATGTTGAAATTATATCAGTTAGTGTTCTGCGTGGCAAAACAGCTTGTCTGTATTCTTCTACATCAAGAAAAACCGGCAAGTCAAACTCTTTACCTTGAATGGTTTTCATACAATTTCTTACTTCTGCTTTTGCCGCATCGACAGATGTAGCGTAACTATACCAATACGCACCTACATTCAGTCCTGCGGCTTTTGCTTGCTTATAATATTTCTGAAATTCATTATCCTCTTGATTCGGGTCTTTTCCATACCCAGCCCTAAGAATTACACAAGTAACACCCGATTTTTTTACCTTGTTAAAATCAATATTGCCATTCCATTCAGATAGGTCAATACATTTCGCTTTTTCAACATTAAACTTAACCGATACGGACTTAGAACATTGCTTTGCAGTTACAGTAGCAGAACCTACTTTATTGACTTTAACCTTGACGGTATTACTGTCTGTTGAAACTATTTTTGCGACAGAGCTGTCTGATGATGAGTATGTAATGTCGCTTATATCGTTATTGGTTGTTATTGAAAATGTAACTGTATCACCGACATTTTTCTTATACTCATTTGTTGTCACAGATAGTTTTGTGTTTGCCTCAATGGTTTTAATATCGTTGTTTGAAATTTCTATTTGTAAAGTTGAAATATCATTTACATCAATTCTGCCGTCATTGTTTAAATCATAGTCTGTATTATCGTTGAAATTAGATATTTCATTCTGCAAGAATGTAACATCGTTTACATTCACAGTGTTGTCGTTGTTGACATCAAAGCCGGCAGCAAATACAGATGTGCTGTAACAGATGACCGACAATATTGCTGTTGCTGTAATCAGCGATTTCTTAAATAGATTATTCATTTTCCGTTCCTCTTTCTTTTCTCTAGTTTATTTTATTGTAGCAATACAAAGTAGCTCTGCAGTCAGCTAAACTATCGTGAGCAATGTCTGTTCCCCAGTCATAACCGTAATACTCTGCACACTTAGTTAGTTTCTGCCATTTATTGCAGCCATACTTATCACTCCATTCGCCGTATATGTCTGCGAAATCTTGCATAACATCTATGACAGTTGCCTTGCTGTTTTCGATACCAAAAGCAGCAAGAAATTCTAAATCGAAAAGTATGTTGTATCCAACAATCACATTCGCTGAATTAATTATCTTGTTAATTTCTTGCTTGACTTCAATGATGTTGGGTGCGTTTGCTACCATTTCGGGGGTTATATGATTTACCGCCATAGCTCCATCCCAATTTTCGGTAAAAAGCGGCTTAATATAGCTGTTGAAGAGCGTATTGCCCTGACTGTCTATAATTGACACCTGTAACAGCTCATCGGTATCGGCATTAAGTCCTGTTGTTTCTGTATCTATGACTATTTCGTCATATTCTATGCCTGAATCAAAATTTTGAGCTGTAAAAGTGTTTTTAATAATGCTTTAACAATGTCCTGTGTGATTTCTCGACGCAGTTGCAGTAACTCTTCTTCCTTCTTTACCTTTTGTTGCTGTAAAAAGGCTTTTTGACGAGCAACACGCTTTCCTTTCTCTTTTGTTCGATAGGCTGTAAGTTCTTCATCAGTCATTTTGCGTACTTCCTCATCCCAAAGATACAGTTCTTGATTAGGACAATAAGCATTTACCCAAAGATACCTACCGCACTTATCATCAATTTTGATATAATGCTTGAGCTTCCACTGTCTTTCGGTCAGCAAAAGTCTATCTTGCTTAACATTTATCCTTGTCCTTACGCTTGTTTTATAATCGTCCCAAATGCTCATATATACGCTCCTTTCTATCAATCACCTTTATAAGCTAACTGTGAGTCAATATCTCTTTGTAATCATAGAGTGCTATATCAACAGCCTTGGCAATACATACTGAATTATTGATTATTTTATTTCTCATTGGTTTCATCATATTAAAACTCCTTTTTATACAAAAACCATATTTTTATACACATCTTCTCTTACAATCAATCTTAGATTGTTGAGCAGCTTCTTATACTTCTCAGTATCATTATTGCGTTTGGCAAGCTGAATATCGTTGTTGCTGTTCTCAAGTTTTTTTACTGTATCATCGATCTTTTTGTCAGTATCAATAACCTGTTGCATAATTGTCTTATACAATGAGCCGTCATTGAGCATTTTTTGTAATTCATCACGCTTTTGATGATAAAGATAATGAGTAAAAATGCCCTCGTTCCAATATAATCTTCTCATATTGTAGTTGTCTGTTTTAAAGTTGTAACTGTAATAATTATACTCTTTTTTGCCGGGTTCGTCAATTACTTCCTCAAGGGCGTATTTTGGTATCGCAGATTGTAAAATGAAGATGAAAGAATAAAAAAGAATATCCGTAGAAACGATTTCGTAGTAGAATTAAGTTACCACAACAAAAATTCGAAAGGAAACCGTCACTATGGATATGCTTAATTTTACACCAAACCACAAGAAAGGTCAACACTTAACAAGAGAAGAACGCTACTATATATCAATCAGGCTTAATGTAGACCACTGGTCAGTTTACAAAATAGCAAAAGAACTTCATCGCCCATATAATACAATCAATAAAGAAGTACAGAATGGAACGGTGTATTTGTATAACGGAAAAGTCAAAAGGTATAAACCTGATATTGCTGAACAGAAATACAAAGATAAGCGAGCAAACAGTAAAAGAAACTACCGTTGTCTTGAATGTGTTGAATTTCTCAATTATGTAGTTGAAATGTTTAACAAAAAGGGTTGGTCATTAGATGCCAGTGTCGGATATGCCCCAAAAAACAATCTGTTTTCAACTGATGAAATGGTATGTACCAAAACACTTTACAACTATGTGGATTTAGGGATACTGCCAATCAAAAACATAGATTTGCCTGAAAAGCTTAAGCGAAACACCAAATCCTCAGGCACTCGAAAAAACAGAAAAATACTGGGCAAAAGTATTGAAGAACGCCCCGAAACAGTGAATTTAAGGGAAGAATTCGGTCACTGGGAAATAGACAGTGTGCTTGGTAAAAAGAAAGATACAGAGCCGGCCATAATGACAATAGTCGAAAGAAAAACACGAATGTCTTTGTGGATAAAAATAAAAGATCATTCATCAATGGCTATTGATGAAGCCCTACAAAGTCTGATTAATCGCTTTGGAACTAAGAAATCCGAAGTGTTTAAAAGTATCACAGGCGACAACGGTTCTGAGTTTGCCAATCTATCAAACATAGAAAATAACGGAATATCCGTGTATTTTACACATCTTGTGAAAAAGGAACTAATGAATGTCACAACAAAATGTTAAGACGGTTCATTCCTAAAGGAAAAGGCATAGATGACTATAGTGCAGAAGATATACTATTCTTTTCTGATACAATCAATGGACTGCCAAGAAAAATTCTTAACTATCACACACCGGAAGAACTGTTTGATAATCAATTGGACAGAATATATGCTACTTAAATGTTTGTGATAACATTTCTTATTGCGATAACTCACAAATTTCTGCTTCAGCGGATATGATATTTTTTATTATTTCAACTTGCTATTGCAATTTGCAAATTTATTTTTTCATAACTCTGAATTGAGTTGCTAAAATTGAAAAACTCTAAAAAATTATCAACTGTCATAATAGTTACACATCCTTTCTATCGCTGTAAAACATTTCAAGAGATTGTTCAACTATTTGTTGAATTTCATCATTGTTTTTGTCTGTAAAATACTTTTTATAAGTGTTTGGACTGATAGCAATTTTTTTATCAGGCTTTTTCTTTTTAATGTCAAGCACCTTGAGCATTTGGTTTCCTGTAAGCTCAAGGTTTTCTTTTTTGCAATCAACCGATAAAACTCGTAAATCTCTTGCTTGTGCTTCTGATATTTTCATCAGCATATCATTATTATCAGCTGTATTAATCTCAAGTAGTGTTGACTGCTCCTCTGCGGTCAAATATGACAACTCAACACCGGCTCTAACTGCAAGCTGACCTTTATCGAGCCAAGCAAGTATTCCATCACACAACTTACTTATTCTCACAAGTCTTGCTATTGTGTTTCTTCCTAATCCATATTCTTCTGCAACCTTTTCTCGGCTGTTACCGTTGCTTTCAGACTCACCGTTTAACGCTCTTATTTCATTGATAATGTCATTACGCTTTTCCTGAGAGAACATTTCGGAATATCGTCTTGCAATAATTCTTGCCTGCTCTGATATTTTAAGGTCATTAAAACCTCGTTGGATAAGGTTGCTCTCATCAACATAAGTTTGAGCTTCATCCTCTGTGAGTTTTTCTTTGATGATAGCCGGTATTGTTTCAAGACCGACTATCTTTGAGCAATTCCAACGGTTATGACCAATGAGAATTTCATATGTGTCTGAACCGTCAGGATTAGGACGGCAAACGATTGGAGATGTAACACCGTTCTTACTTATTGACTCAACCATATCATCCCTGCGTTCACCGTCATAGAGTGAAAACTGATGATTGTGAAACGGTACAAGCATATCAAGCGGTACTTGCTTTATCTGATTATTTTGTGAGAGCATTGTTTCAAAGTTAAAACCTGTCATTTTAACACCTCTGTAATTTACGCACCGATTCTTTCGGTCAGCTCATCGGTACAGGCTATGTATTCCTCACCGAGTTTACTTCCTTTAATCAAGCATAAAGCTTTGTGTTGTTTAGTGCTTTCAACTGCCTGTGTAGCACGATGTATGTGAGTGCTAAAAAGAGCTTCGTTATAGATGCTTTCAAGTTGTTCAACAACACGCTTGCTTGCGTTGGTACGGTCAACCATTGTCGGCAGTACGCCGAGGATTTTTAAATCAGGATTGATTGTTTCCTGTATCTGTGCAATAACACCTGTAAGCGTTTTAAGACCGCCAAAGGCGAAGTCTTGTACCTGTACAGGAATAATTACTCCGGAACTTGCAGTCAGAGCGTTCATCAGCAAAACACCTAATGACGGATTGCAGTCAATGATTACATAATCATACTGCTTAATTATGTCATCATTCAGGATACGCTTGAGTATGGTTTCTCTTGAAAGGACTCCTGCAAGGAATAAGTCTGCATTTGCAAGGTTAATATCGCAAGGTATGTAATCAAGATTATTAATCTCGCTATGTCTGATGCAGTCTTTAATTTTGACTGTCTTACTCATACCTACCTTGCCGATGAGAAGGTCACTCATTGTAGGGTTACCATCCGTATTGTCGAAATCGGCATATTTTGATAAGTCTGCCTGCGGCTCAAAATCTATTGCAAGGACTCTGCTGTTCTTGAGAGCAAGTGCTGCTGATATATTAAATGCTGTTGTAGTTTTGCCAACTCCGCCTTTTTGGTTTGCTACTGATATAATTTTACACATTATGCATACCTCCGTTATCGTGATTTTTCTGTTTGTTTTTCTTCGATGACTGTATTCTTTTGAGCAATTATTTTAGCGTTGCTCTTAATCTGTTTGCGAGAAATAGGAGCTTTTTTCTTAGTTCCTTTTTCTTTAGTTTCAACTGATTTAGACTGCAACTTTGATTTTTCAGGCTTTTGAAATATGTATATCAAATCGTGTTCTTCGCCTATATCGGTAACATCAAATTTCTTTACACATTTCCGTAGCCAAGGGAATGTTGTATTCATATCATCAATAAGGTTTATGATTTCGTAATCAAATAGTTTTCCTTTTGAAATATATCCCGACCATTGTCTATGGACGAAGCCGTTATCAGTAAAGAATTTGTTAATTTGTTTGTATGCTTTTAGATATATAAAAGGATTATCAGATTGATATATTTTTTGAAGAGCCTTAGAGTCTAAATCAAAATTGATTGCTTTTAATGATTTAATCATTTCTTTCTGCATTTATTTAAACCTAACATAATATCTTCAATGCTGCCATTTGACTTGTTATGCCAAAAATATTTTACGGCATAATTTTTAAACCAATCCATATCATACAAATCAAGAATTACTCTCCATAATGCACCGTAATCTCTGCTTCTGCCTTTGTCGGTAAAAATCAGGTGATAGGGCTTGTCTGTTTTGATTTCGGGTAAATCAAACCGCCTGAACATATTTTTGATATATTCGTACATTTCTTTAGGGTCGTAAATATCGTCATTGATAACCTTTTCTTCGTCAATAACAATTTCGACTTTATATTTATACTTCACTTTTCTCGAACTCCTTTATTATCTTAATTTATCTGTTTGTTTTTCTTTGCTGACTGTATTTTTTTGAGTGATTATTTTAGCATTGTTCTTGATTTGTTTGCGAGAAAGGGGAGTTTTTCCTTTAGTTTCGTTTTCTTTAGTTTCAACCGATTTAAACTGCAACTTTGATTTTTCTGACTTTTGAAATATATACATTAAATCGTGTTGCTCACCTATATCGGTAACATCAAATTTCGTTACGCATTGGTGAAGCCAAGGTAAAGTTTTATTCAAACCTTTTACAATAGCTGTAACTTGAATTGGTGTTAAAGATTGTTTTGATATATAACCTGACCACTGTCTGTGCTCAAAACCGTTATTTATCAAAAATCTACCTATTTTTCTGTAAGCAATCATATAAACAAAAGGATTATTGGATTTAAAAATCTTTTTAAGAGATTCGGTGTTTAAGTCGAAATTTACAGCTTTTCGACAAAAATCATCAGCTGTTCCCATATTCAAATCCCCTTGATTTTGAAATCATTAAGTTCATCAAAGATACTACTTTTTGATATGGTATTGTCGTTGTTGCGTGAATGCCAGTAAAATTCAACTGCGTATTTTTTGAACCAATCACTTTCATACAAATCTATAGCATTTGATGCTAAAATTCCCATATCTCTGCTTCTGCCTTTATCGGTAAAAATCAGGTGGTAGGGTTTATCCGTTTTTATTTCGGGTAAATCAAACCTTCTGAACATATTTCTGATAAATTCATACATTTCTTTAGGCTCGTAAATATCGTCATTGATAACCTTTTCTTCATCAATAACAATTTCGACTTTGTATTTCATTTTTATATCACTCCTTAAAACGGTAAATCTTCTTCATTGCAAAGAGCATCGTGTATCATCTGATATTCTTCCTGGGACTTATGGTCAGGGTCAAGCTGTGACATTGGCTCTTCTTTGTCAATTCCCTTTTTGGTAAAACCAAGGAAATCAACTTCCGTAACAATAATTTCAACAATGTTGCGTACAATATTTTTACTGTCAATATAACTGCGTGTTTTTAAGTAGCCTGTAACGGCAATTAAGTCACCTTTTGTTTTGTATTTACAAAGATTAGTTGCTTTGCTCTCCCAAAACACAAGGTGAAAATAATCAGCGTCATTGTTATAGCTGTTATTAACAGCAAGTACAGTGTTGCATACAGCTGTATTGTTGTTAGTTGTGTACTTTAATTCAGGCTCTGCTGTTAATCGTCCAATAAGTCTTACTTCGTTTCTAATCATTATTAAAACTCCTTCTGTATGTGTTTTATGTTCAAATAACTTGTGCTCCGTTGGGGCATAAGTTATTTTTGTTTTACTGTGGCTTCATTATATATCACAATAATATTATTGTCAAGCATAAGTTTTACAAAAAATCTAAATTTTTTATTGACAGCATTAAAAAACTGAAATATAATCAATATATCACAATAATAACATTGTCAAATATATAAAAGGGTGAGATGTAAATGGATAAAATAAATAAGAGAAGTATTCCAAAAGAAAGAGAGTTTATTTGCAAGATGTGCGGAAACACATTCAAATCAACTGCTACACACGCAAGCTATTGCAAATATTGCAGAGATAAAAGGCAGCTTGAAAGGAGCAAAGAGCATTATCAAAAAATGCTCGAAAATAAAATTCGAAGACTCGGCTCTGAACAGATATGCCCGGAATGTGGCAATACATATATACTTAGGAGCGGTACTCAGAAGATGTGCGAAGACTGTGCCAACAAGCACAGTATGCAGCTTAAAAAAGAAGCTAATCGTAATTATTCAAAAAGAACATATGACTCGTTCCTTATGTATTTTCCAAAAGGCAAGAAAAAGGAATTGCAAGACTATGCAAAAGAGCATAAAATGAGTTTTAACGAATTTATTAATACTTGCATTGATTATTACATAAAAAATCATAAAGACTGATTATTCCAATTCGTTTTTATGTGATTTATCAGATACCTTTAAATAATCTTCGATACTCTGACGGGCAAACTCAAGTTCTTTTAATTCGCTTACTGTTTGTTTGTACTGCTCGTTTAATTCTTTTATATCTTCAATCAAGTGATTCCTTTCGTTTGTTAGTTTTTCAATCCTCGGCAATGTTTTGTCAGGATACAAATTTAATAATTTATTAACGGCATCATCGTACTTATGTAGTGCGGTGATGTTTTCTTTTTTATAACGGCTCGGATTTTTTGAATTTTGCAAACCTGTATGAACAGCTTTGTATTTTTCGTATGTGTTAATGAGTTTTATTACATCTCCGATTTCATCAATCTGCCGTTGTTTCTTGTTAAGCTGCGATACAAGCATCATTCTTTCGTTGTATTTTTGAGTAGAACTGTTTTCAATATCCTCCTGATTGCTGATATTGTGCGTAGTCAAAAAATTAATAAGTCTTGACGCTTCTTTCATATTTTGCAATTCTGCCCAATGCAATAATCCTTTAGATGCTTGAAATTTATTAGTGTCTATAATATTTGTCTTATAAGTTTTTCCTGAAATGCCTTTTTTAAGAAACTGATATTGTTCAATCCTTTTTCGTATTTGTGGTCCGTCATAAAACCAACCGAGAGTTCGACCTCTTGAAAATCTTTCTTGTCCTTCAAGGCGAAACTTAATTTTCACAACATTATTTGGGGTATATACACACTCAACTTTTTTGCTTTTGATTAGTGTCAGAAATTCGTCAAAGTTTGTACATTGCATTATTGTTTCATCAATAATATATCTGAGTTTAGACTTCCAACTCGTGCCTAAATAATCCTGTTGCCACTCGTAGTAGCACTTACCTTTATTTTTAGGATTTTCAATTACAGACAAATTATTTTCTCGACACAAATCATCGTTAATATTTCTTAACTTTTCCCAAACTTTGCCACCTCGGTTTTTTTGATATTCAAAACTTCGGAAATTCACAAAATCAATATTATTAAAGATAATATGATTATGTATATGAGCTTTATCAATATGTGTAGATACAATATATTGATAGTTATTATCAAGCAATCGTTCTGCAGTTTTAACTCCTATTTCTAATGCTTGTTCCGGTGTGATTTCTCCGATTTTGAATGATTGTTTTATATGTTGTGCAAGGACAGATCCTTTTCCTGTTCCTAATGCTCTGATATCTAAAAATTCAACGCTCTGCTGTTTTACCGTCTGCAGTACATCCAAATGTATGCACTAATCGTCCATTGTCTGTTTTTTCAGGATTTAGTATATAGTCTATTGCTACAGCGAGAGAAGTTTTGATTGCACCGATTTTAGTGACTGCCATATATTTTCCGATACTTCCTTTATATATTTAATGTCATCATCGTAATAGCGATTTGTCGCATTTACTCTTTTGGCAATTTGATTTATATTAGCACCGATATTAATTAATGATTTATTAAGCTGTGCAATTTCTTTTAAATCTAAATTAATTATTAGTCCGTTCATTGCCATTTTTCGACTATAAGAACTTATAGAAATTTCTCTTGTTAATGACATTCTATTTTCGATAATTTCAAATTCTTGTGGTGATACTCTGAACTTGATAATTATATTTTTATTTTTGCCATTGTCTTTTATATTTCTATCTTTCATAAGATAAGCCTTTCGTAAAATAAGTATTTAGGGGTTTTAGGGGATTTGCCCTTAACAAGCATTTTTTTCGGAGCTTAAAGCGGAGAAAAAATTAGGATTTGTGTCCACACAAAGCAGTGCTTGCTATTTTAGTGAAAAGGGATATTTGAAATAATCTGTACTCCCTATATATAATCCGCAAAAAAACGCATTTTGCACCTAATTTTGATAAAAATTTTTAAAAATATATATTTTTGTAATTTTTATATTGTTATATGGCAAATATTGTGATATTATAATGTCATCGATGTTGTCTGTTAATCGTTATTGGAACGGAGAGTTTTAATGACGAATAACAGTAATAATGCTGATGATAAGCAATTAATTTTGCTGAAAGCATACAAAAGACAAACTGCAAGGCAAGAAAAATATTTGCTTTTTGAAAAAGATTACAGAAGCAATAAATGCAGAAGTATTTTATCTCTTAATGATATAAACGATAAAAATATAAATCAAGTTGATAATAGTGCAGATATTAATAGCGTTATAAACAAAAATAATCTGCACAAAGCACTAATGACTGCATTGCAAGAGTTATCAGTAATCGAAAGGCAAATAATAGATGAGTGCTTCTTTTATGAGGATGTAAAGCGAAAAACTTATCAAGAACTCGGCAAGAAGCACAACATATCCAGGCAAGTCTATGTACGCAAGCTCAACAGAACTTTAAGCAAATTAAGACAACTTATTGAGCAACATTTTGACGAATTTTAAAATAAAATCAAAGATAATTTATTTTTTTACAAAAAAAGAGGTGCAAAAACCTAAAAAATGCGGAACATATATAGAGGACTTGGCTTCTCTGTATATTATCCGCAACTCTTGCAATGAATATTTTGTTGTGTTATGATTGCTGTAATCAATTGTTGTCTGTTTATAATGGAGGATAAAATGCACGAAAACAGACAAGATTTAAAAATAACAGCGTTGTATTGTCGCTTGTCGGCTGATGATGAACTTAAAGGTGACAGCAACTCTATCATACATCAAAAAGAACTATTGCAAGAATATGCTTACAAACACGGCTTAAGGCAGATAGAATTCTATGTTGACGATGGATACACCGGTACAAATTTTGAGCGTCCTGACTTTCAAAGGCTAATATCCGATGTAGAAAATAATCTTATTGGAAGCGTTGTAGTCAAGGATTTATCACGATTGGGAAGAAATTATCTAAAAGTAGGTTACTACACAGAGGTACTTTTTCCTCAAAACGATATAAGGTTTATTTCTGTAACAGATAATATAGATTCTATAAGTGAAGCAGGAATGAATGATTTTGTGCCATTTAAAAATATAATGAATGAATGGTATGCAAAAGATTTATCACGCAAGCAACGAGCTGTTGTAAAAAGCAAAGGTAATTCAGGTAAAAGATTAACTTGTCGCACTGTTTATGGTTATAAAAAAGACGAAAATGGTGAGTGGGTAATTGATGAACCATCTGCGAATGTTGTTAAAACAATTTTTAATTTGTATCTCAAAGGATACGGACAATCAATGATTGCAAATTATCTTTTTCAACAAAAAATTGAAACACCGAATGCTAAGAAATCAGACAAAACTAAAAATCCATATCGTTGGTCTGTTCAGACAATAACACAAATACTATCTCATCAAGAATATGCAGGTGACACTGTAAATTTCAAAATGTCTGAACTTGGTACTAAAAAAGTGTTTACAAACACACAACCTGCAATAATTGAGAGAGAGGTTTTTGAAAAAGCTCAATTGCTCAGGGAAAAGCGAAAAAGAGTGTATAGACGATTTGACGAACAATCAATTTTTGCCAATGTATTGTTTTGTTCCGACTGTGGTAGTAAGATGTACATACAGCGTAAATTCAATAGAAATTGTACAAACTCATATGTATGTTCTAAATCAAGATTGTCATCAGACTGTTCTTCTCACTATGTTAATGAAAAAAGGTTAATTACTTATGTTTTAAAAAGCATAAATGCTCTTATTACGACAGATAGAAAAAGCCTTGTTTCATTGATTGAAACGAAAAAGCAGTTAGAAGCTCAAAAGCAAAAAATTGAGAACGAAAAAAATCTCCAAAATGCTAATAATCACATTTCGGAGATTGATAAAATTCTTATTAATTTGTACGAGGATAAGGTCAAAGGCAATATTACTCTTGAAACATTTCAAATGTGTGACAAAAATTTTTGTATTGAAAAAGCTGAGTTGCAAAAACTCATTATTGACGGTTCAAGACAAAGTGTAGTTATTAATAAGCAAGAAGTAGAAATTTCAAATTTCATAAAGATGCTTAATAAGTACCATACACCATTGTCCGAATTAACACCTGAAGTCATAGATGATTTCATTGAAAAAATCGTAGTATTTGAAACAGAAAAAATTAACAATGTTCGCAATCAACAAATTAATATCTTTTACCACAGGATTGGTATGATAAGCCTTGAGTAAAAGTTGTACCTTAATTCATCTATCCATATTGGATTTTAAATTTTTGAAAAAGGCTTATACAAGGCTTATGCGTAAAACTATAAATCTATCCATATTGGATTTTAAATAGACACCCTTATCCAGCAAAACAGTGACTAAAACGGCTATAAATCTATCCATATTGGATTTTAAATTTTGCGCTCTCCCATACATTTAAAGCAAAAGTCTGGCCTATAAATCTATCCATATTGGATTTTAAAGGTGATTGGCTTTATAATCGCCTTGGTAACCTTGCCTATAAATCTATCCATATTGGATTTTAAAGCAGATTTAGCAATTCTGATAAGCTGACTTACAAACCTATAAATCTATCCATATTGGATTTTAAACTTATTTTATAATTTCAGCTGTATAGCCGTCTGTTCCACTATAAATCTATCCATATTGGATTTTAAACATACATTCCCTTGCTTGGATATAGTACCTTTTGATGACTATAAATCTATCCATATTGGATTTTAAACATTGTTCTCAGAGTTACGCCGTGACCATATGCACTCTATAAATCTATCCATATTGGATTTTAAACGCACAATTGTTTTTCGCAGACTTTGCAAGTCTTCAACTATAAATCTATCCATATTGGATTTTAAACTAAACATCATTATTACAGCTGCAATTTTGGCTCGGCTATAAATCTATCCATATTGGATTTTAAACTTCACCCTTTTATTTAACATTGTTCTAGGCAACATCTATAAATCTATCCATATTGGATTTTAAACATACAGCAAACGCACTAACGCAAGAAGCAACAACAACCTATAAATCTATCCATATTGGATTTTAAACAGTCTTTCAATCTGTGTACAATTTTAACTAAAAACTATAAATCTATCCATATTGGATTTTAAACCATCTCCACCAAAACAAAAATCCAGCAGATAAGCCACTATAAATCTATCCATATTGGATTTTAAAGGTGATGAAGAAGTTTGCAAAAAGTGTCAATTCAAACTATAAATCTATCCATATTGGATTTTAAATTTCGGGATCAGGATCGGGCGTGGGATTAAGTCGAAGTCGGTATTTGGGGACAGCGGCACTTGCAGTATATCAAGGCGCACCGTAAAGGTTTTTATACGACCTTGCTCACAAAATGCGAACTGAACAGACACCTTGCCGATGTAAATAAACAGGCTGAGGATATGTTTTTTCGGCTCATAAAACAGATGGCAGAACGTGATGGCGTGACCGAACAACTCAAATCAGAAAACCAAATGCTGTGGGTGCGGAAGATGAACAATATCCGCAACCGTGCAACGGAGATTGTAAATGTAGAGTTGATTTACAACTAACCAGCACAGCCGCCACGTGCGATAATCTCCTGCTTGGCGGCGTTTTCTGTTGCGAAATCAGCTTTTCTATGGTATTGTTATTACAGTGAAAAATTTTTTAAGATTTTGGGATATTTTGCTGTTTTGAGTTGTTAGTATAGTGAAAGGTCTTTCAAAAGCAGCGAAAGGTGAACGATCCTTTTCGTTGCAATTATCTCAGACAGGAGGGAAATGTATGGAAGCTGCCGAGTTTAACAGAATTGCAAGGAAATATACTGATGTCGTATACAGAGCAACGCTCAGTTATTGCAAAAACAAAAATGACGCTGAGGACGCTGTTCAAAATACTTTTTTGAAGCTTCTGAAAACCGATACTCAGTTTGCTGACGACGAACACATAAGAAAATGGCTTATCAGGTCGGCGATCAATGAATGTAAGAACATATGGAAATCCTTTTGGCACAGAAATGTTACATCCATCGACGAGCTGAACGAAGAGTCTGCATACATAGAGTCAGAAAAGCAAGAACTGTTCAGTGAAGTAATGAAGTTACCAAAAAAGTACAGCACGGTACTGCATTTGTATTACTACGAAAGCTATACATGCAAGGAAATTGCGGATATTCTTAATATTTCGGAAAGCGGCGTACAATCTCGACTGATGAGAGCACGAAACATACTGAAAGAAAAATTAAAGGAGGCGTGGTTATGAATCAGTATAAAAGCAATCATGAGTTCTATCAAAGTGTTTTTGACGAAGTCCACGCATCTGATAAACTGATAATGAAGGTGCAGAATATGACTAATAACAAAACAAAAAAGAAGATTTATGCAATCAGAAAAGTAGCCTTTGTTGCCGCCGCAATAATAATGGTGTTAGTTATAAGCAACGCCGTCGCTTATGCCGCTACGGGAGCGACTTGGATAGAACATCTCGTGACCGCAACCGTCAATGGCAGCGATTATACGGCAAAGCTGATTGACAAGTATGATGAAAACGGCGAGCTTGGTTCTCAGGAACTCATTAATGATTACGGAAACGGTATAAAAGAAGGAATTGAATATGATGGTCAATATGCGATAGACAGCAATTCGGATATTGAAATTCAGATTGCCGAGAAAGATCCGAGGGTCGTTCAGGAATCAAACAGAGTATTTCTAAGCTGGATGTCGGCAGATATACACGAGGATATTACCGAAGATTTTTCCAAAGGTCACGCCGAGATCACCGTTGACGATGATGATCACAACAAAATGAAGTTTACGGTCACCGGTACAGTTGGCAAATATAAAATCGTTTTATCTTACAGAGATCATTCTGTAGAATTCTTTTCTGAGTAAGGTGGTTCCGATAAACGTACAGAATTAGAAATATAGTCAAAGCCGCCAAGCGGGATGATCTCCTGCTTGGCGGCTATTGCTATATCAACATTTTTATGATAAAATTTTATAAAACAAAAAGGAAATAATCACTATGAGCTTAATTAAAAATGACTATTGGATTTTAAATAGGATTGTAGATAAATGGATCTTAATCATAATAACCTATAAATCTATCCATATTGGATTTTAAATATGGTTGCAATAGCTGTTTGAGCAACAGTCTTAATAGCTATAAATCTATCCATATTGGATTTTAAACTTAAATAATTAAGAAAGGAGCTTTAAATGAAAGCACTATAAATCTATCTAAGCCGGATTTTAAACGCAACAGTATCCGTTGTAACTGAATCCATCAAAGTAACATTACCTAATCTGCAGCAATTAAACCCGAGTATTTTATATTCTATTGTAAAATATATTTTCTTATTGGAATAATAGAGGGGGAAAGTTTTGTTATAATTAAAGAAATATAATTGAACGGAGGTATTTTCAATATGTTAAGTGATATTGAAATCGCTCAGGCTGCGACCTTACTCCCGATTAAAGAGGTTGCCGCACAGATCGGAATTAAAGAGGATGAGCTGGAGTTTTACGGCAAGTATAAGGCTAAACTTTCAGACGAACTTGCCAATCGTTTGGAAAATGAGCCGGACGGAAAACTTATTCTTGTTACAGCTATCAATCCAACCCCCGCAGGTGAGGGCAAAACAACTACTTCTGCAGGTCTTGGTCAGGCTATGGCTAAGATTGGTAAAAAGGCTGTAATCGCTCTAAGAGAGCCTTCACTCGGCCCTGTATTTGGTATTAAGGGCGGTGCTGCAGGCGGCGGTTATTCTCAGGTACTTCCTATGGAAGATATTAATCTTCACTTTACAGGCGATATGCACGCTATTACTTCTGCAAACAATCTTTGCTGTGCAATGCTTGACAATCATATTCAGCAGGGTAATGTTCTCGGGATTGATCCTCGCCAGATCCTTATTAAGAGATGTCTTGATATGAACGACAGAGCTTTGAGAAATATTGTTGTCGGTCTTGGCGGCAGAGTGAACGGTATTCCTCGTGAGGACCACTTTATAATTACTGTTGCATCTGAAGTTATGGCTATCCTTTGCCTTGCTGACGATATTTCTGATTTAAAGAAAAGACTTGGTGATATTCTTATTGCTTATACATATGCAGGCGAGCCTGTTTTTGCAAAGGACATTAAGGCTGACGGCGCTATGACGGCTCTCCTTAAAGACGCTATCAAACCTAACCTTGTTCAGACACTCGAGGGTACCCCTGCTATTATGCACGGCGGTCCTTTTGCCAATATTGCTCACGGCTGTAACAGCATTCGTGCTACAAAGCTTGCGTTAAAACTTGCCGATTACTGTATTACAGAGGCAGGCTTCGGTTCAGATCTCGGTGCAGAGAAATTCTTTGACATCAAGTGCAGATATGCAGGTTTTAAGCCTTCTGCCGTAGTTATTGTTGCTACTTGCCGTGCGTTAAAGTACAACGGCGGTGTGCCTAAGGCAGAGGTTTCTGCAGAGAATCTTGAGGCTCTTAAAAATGGTATTGAAAACCTTGGCGTTCACATTGATAACATGAGAAAGTACAATGTTCCCGTTGTAGTTGCTATCAACCAGTTCGGTACAGATACAGCAGAGGAACTTGAGTTTATCGAGAGTTACTGTAAATCTAAAGGCGCAGACTTTGCTCTCTCAAATGTATTCTCAAAGGGCGGAGAAGGCGGTACAGAACTTGCCAAAAAGGTAGTAGAGGCTTGCGAAAAGCCGTCTGATTTTGCTCCTATTTATTCAGATGACCTTACAATCAAAGAAAAGGTTGACAAAATTGCAAAAACAATTTACGGCGCTTCAAGAGTAAACTATACAAAGGCTGCCGAAAAGGCATTGAAGCAGATTCAGGCTCTCGGCGGTGAAAAACTTCCTGTTTGTATTGCAAAAACACAATATTCGCTTTCTGATGACCCAACACTTCTCGGTGCTCCAAAGAATTTTGAAATCACAGTAAAGAATCTTACACTTTCAAACGGTGCAGGATTTGTAGTTGTATATACAGGTGATATTATGACAATGCCGGGTCTTCCGAAAGTTCCGTCGGCAGAGAAAATTGATGTTACCGAGGAAGGAAAAATTAACGGTTTATTCTGATGATTACTGTAAATACTCATAATGCCCGTGAAACAGAGGCACTCGGCGCAAAAATTGCCGAAAAGTTGTGCGGCACGGAAGTAATCGCTCTTTTTGGCGGTCTTGGTATGGGCAAGACTGCCTTTACAAGAGGACTTGCCGGTGCGCTCGGTGCAGGAGAAAATGTTTCAAGCCCTACATTCGCTCTTGTCAATGAATATTCGGGTAAGTATAATATTTTTCATTTTGATATGTACCGTGTAAATACATGGGATGATTTGTATTCCACAGGATTTTTTGATTATATTGATAACGGTATAATCATTATCGAGTGGAGTGAGAATATTGAAGAGGCTTTGCCTGCCGATTGTATTAAAATCAGAATCAGTAAGGGCGAAAATGATGATGACAGAATTTTTGAAATTGAAGGTGTTGATCCGCAATGAAAATTCTTGCAATAGATACAAGCGCCACAGCTGCGTCAACCGCAATTTGTGACGAAAACAAAATAATAGGTGAGTTCTTTATAAATACAAAACTTACTCACAGCAGAACACTTATGCCTATGGTTGAAAGTCTGCTTGCAAACACAAACCTAACGACAACAGATATTACCGCCGTTGCGGTAAACTGCGGTCCGGGTTCGTTTACGGGTGTAAGAATCGGTGTTGCAGCGGCTAAAGGACTTGCTTTTGCCGATGATTTGCCTTGCATAGAGGTATCGACGCTTGAAAGCCTTGCGTATAATTTGCAATCTGCAAAGGGGATAATCTGTTCTGTTATGGACGCTCGCTGTTCGCAGGTTTATAATGCGCTTTTCAAATGTGACGGCATAAAGCCTGAAAGACTTTGCAAAGACAGAGCTTTGTCTGTTGCCGAGCTTTCAGAAGAACTTAAGAGTTATGACGAAAGAATTATACTTGTGGGTGACGGTGCGGAGCTTTGCTATAATGCTATGAAAGAATTATTACCAAATGTTGAACTCGCACCAATCAGTATAAGATTTCAAAGAGCGTCATCAACAGCAGAAATAGCTGTACAAAAATTTAATGACGGAGAAGTGCTTTCGGCTGCGGAACTTATGCCGATGTATTTAAGACTGCCGCAGGCTGAAAGAGAACTTAAAAAGAAAATGGAGGAAAAGAAATGTTAGCACTCGGATGTGACCACGGCGGATATAACCTTATCTGCGCAATTAAAAAATATCTTGACGAAAAGGGTATTGAATATAAAGATTTTGGTACTTACAGCACAGACAGCGTTGATTATCCTGTTTACGGCTATAAAGTTGCAAAAGCAGTAGCAAGCGGCGAATGTGAGCTTGGTATCCTTTGCTGCGGTACAGGTATCGGTATTTCAATGGCAGCAAACAAAGTTAAGGGTATTCGTGCGGCAGTTGTAAGCAATGAGTTTTGCGCTGAAATGACACGCAGACACAACCACGCAAATATTCTTTGTATGGGCGGCAGAGTTACAAGCGAAGAAGATGCTGTTAAGTTTACAGAAATTTTCCTCAATACTCCCGAAGAGGGCGACAGACACTTAAAGCGTCTTGCTATGATTGATGAGATTGAGGCAGGTACTTTCAAGGTTGACTGATTTCGGGAGATTTTTATGTCCGACGAAGAATTAGAGGTGTTGAACGACATCAAATATATTCTTTATGTCTGTTATGCTTGGAAATAAACTTGATGATGTGAACGCAAAAATTGATGAAACCAATATTCTGTAAAACGAACTAAAGGGTTATGGTTTTGAAAACTCTTTTGTTTAAGTTACCAAACAGCAGGCTGTTTGGCTATCGTCAGATTACATAAGCGGAAAGTATTTGTGGGCTTTGCCCACACCCACAACCTTTGAAAAGGTTGACCAAACTTTTATAATTTTTGTGATACACCGGAATTTCTTGACAAAACACTGCATAAAACCGTCTAAATCTTAAAACCAAAGTAAAAAGCTCTCTTTACGCAAATAAAGAGAGCTTTAATGTTATGATAAATATAAAGTTTTAGCCGCAGAGCTTATTCGAGTTCAAGAGCCTCTTCAATAGCGTAAGAAAGCTGATCGGGGCAAGATGTACCTCTGCCACGGCAGTCAATGCCTTTTAATCTCTTTACAGCCTCTTCTGCGTCCATACCTTTTACAAGAGCGCAAATGCCTTGAGTGTTGCCTGCGCAACCGCCGATAAATTCGCAGGATTCTATAATTCCGTCATTTATCTCAAGGTTAATCTGTCTTGAACAAACACCTCTTGGAATGTATGTATATTTCATAATATTACCTCCTTAAAACATTTCAACTGTATTTTAACATATTTCTTTAAAAAAATCTATAAAATTTAAAAATATGTGTCGATTTTTAAATTTAGTGTGATATAATAATGTGTACGATAAAGTTTGATTATGATAAAGTTCGATTATAATATTTATTTTGGGTCAGAGGTATATGAAATGTCTATGAAAATTAATCTTGGTGCTTGGAATTCAATATTTGCTGTGCCTTCGTCTGTTGTAGACGAGGGACTAAAGTTTTCGGACGGCGTTAAACTTAAGGTATTGTTATATCTTTTGCGACACAGTGGGGAAGATGTGAACGAAAGCGACATCAGTAAGGCGACAGGTGTAAATGAAACCGATATTCCGGAGGCAGTTGAATACTGGGTTATGAAAGGTATCTTTTGCCAAAATAACGGTGCTTTTGAGCCTGCACAGGCAGAACAGCAAACGACTGAACAGCCTGCGGTAAAACAAGTCGAAAGAAATAATACTGCCGCTCCGATTGAAAAGGAAGAGCCTACAGTTCCGCATATGTTTGTAAGACCGCAGCGCCCCGATTATGTTTATGTGGCACAACAGCTTGCGGTTGACGAAGAATTTAAAATGCTTGTAAACGAGGCACAGACAGCCCTCGGCAAGCCTTTATCAAACTCCGATGCATCGTCGTTACTGTTACTTAAAAATACCTGCGGTTTGCCTGTAGAGGTAATTATAATGCTTATTCAGTATTGTATAAGCATCGGAAAATCTAACATAAGAGCCATTGAAACAATAGGTTTGAGATGGTCTGATGCGGGAGTTTTCTCAATTGAGGAAGCCGAAAATAAAATAAAACAAGCACATCGTGCAAGCCAGAGTTTTACGGTTGTAGCATCTGCGTTCGGTTTAAAAAATACGGGTTCTCCTACTAAAAAGCAGGTTGAATACGCCGATTTGTGGGTAAACGAGTGGAAATTTTCTCCCGAAATGCTAAGAGAGGCTTACGAAAGATGTGTTGACAGTAAGGGCAGCTGCGATTTCAGATACATAAACGGAATTTTAAAACGCTGGAATTCAAGCGGAATTTACAATGTTGACGATTTAAACAAATTTGACAGCAGACCCGATAAGTATAAGCATAAAGGCGGAAACAGGAATGACGCCAACACATCATATAATATAAATGATTTGCAAAGATTAGATACAATCGACAGTATTTAGTGTGGTGATATAAATGGGATACAGTAAAGAAATTTACAGAGCGACAAAAGCAAAAATGGAAGAAAGGCGCACCAAAGCCGAGAGAAGAGCGGAGCAGGTTCGTGAAGAGGTTTACAGAAGAGTTCCGAGAATAGAGGAGCTTGAAAAAGAAATATCTTCATGCGGAATACTTGCGGTTCGTGCGGTTTTAAACGGCGGAGATGTAAAGTCTGCCACGCAGGATTTGCGTGCAAAAAGTCTTTCTATGCAAAATGAAGTCAAAAAGCTGCTTAAAGAAAACGGCTATGAAGAAAATTGCTTTGAACCGCATTACAACTGTAAATACTGCAAAGATACGGGATATATAGAAAAAGACGGAAGAACAGTGTATTGCCCTTGCTTTAAAAGACTTCTTGTAGCAACTGCGTGCGAGGAGCTTAACCGTACTGCGCCTTTAAGACTTTCCACTTTTGAGAGCTTTGACCTTAATATGTACAGTCATGAAGTTGATGAGGCGAGCGGAGTATCACCTTTTGATAAAATGCAAAAAATTTATAATTATTGCGTACAGTACGCAAGGACTTTTACGCCCGAGTCAAAGAGTATACTTATGAGAGGCGGCACAGGTCTTGGCAAAACCCACCTTTCGCTCGCTATTGCCAATGAGGTTACAAGGCGTGGTTTCGGTGTAATCTATGTGTCTGCTCCTATGCTTATGTCAACGCTTAGCAATATGCATTTTTCCAAAGAGTCTAACGATTACGAATATTTTGAAATGCTCACAAAGTGCGATTTACTAATTATTGATGATTTAGGCACAGAGTTTTCAAATTCTTTTTCAAATACGCAGTTTTATAATTTGTGTAATTCAAGAATGCTTTTGAGAAAGCCTTTGATAATAAACACAAACCTTTCAATAACAGAACTTGAAAAAACTTATACTTCAAGATTTATTTCAAGAATATACGGAGAGGGTGTAAGGCTTAATTTTGTCGGCGACGATATAAGACTCAAAAAAAGTTTTAGCTAAAATTTCGTATTTTTTTGTATTTTTCAAATTTTAGAAAAAATTGAAAAAAGATGTTGACAAAACACACTTTCCGCTATATAATAGCTATTGTTGATTGCGTGACAGTAAGCAACATGTCAATGCTAAACGAAAGTTAAAAACTTCTAAAAAGTTTTAAAAAATTTCAAAAAAGTGTTGACAAAACGCACTTCATAATATATAATATATATCGTTGATTGCACGGCTTGCAGCAATGAGCAATAAACATTGAGGAATGGTGTAACGGTAGCACGACAGACTCTGACTCTGTTTGTTGGGGTTCGAATCCCTATTCCTCAGCCATTAAAAGCCCCGAGTAATCGGGGCTGTTTTTATCGAGGTGTAGCGCAGTTTGGTAGCGCACATCGTTCGGGACGATGGGGTCGCAAGTTCGAATCTTGTCACCTCGACCATCTGAATACGCCGGGTCACACTGATTCGGCGTAATTTTTTTATAAGACATTTTTGGAGGTTAATTATGAAAAAGGTAGTTTCTTTGGTAACAATATTTGTACTTTGTCTTACTGCGCTTGCAGGTTGTTCAGGCAGCAAAGAGGTTGATTTAAAAACAGTTCTTTCTGACATCAACTCTAAGTATTCATTGGACTTAAAAGAGCTTACAGATTCTAATGATCTTAAAAAATATTACAGCATAGACACAGAAGATGTTAAGCAGTTTGCGGCAGAAATCAATTCAGACAGCAATTCAAGAGTTGAAATCGTACTTGTTGAGGCTGTTGACGCTGACGCTGCATCAAGAGTAAACGATGCGCTTTCTAAGACATACACTTCAATCGTTACACAGTATTCAGGCTATAATGCCAAAAAACTTCCTATGGTTGAGGCTTGCAAGGTTACACAGGACGGCAACTATGTTACAATGATTGTTGCTGACCAGGGTCCTGAAATTCTTGAAACATTCTACGGCTACATAAAATAAAATCGTCAGATTATACGGGCGGACGCAGTTCGCCCGTTTTCTGTGTTATTAAACTTTTAACGGGAATATTGCTATGGTACAATCAGAATTAAAAAAACAGTTTTCACATATGAATAATATGCAGCAGCAGGCTGTATTTTGCACAGAAGGCCCTTTGCTTATACTTGCGGGTGCAGGTTCGGGCAAAACAACCGTTCTTGTAAACAGAATTGCGTATATTTTGCAGTCTGAACTTTGCAAACCGTGGCAGATACTTGCAATTACCTTTACAAATAAGGCGGCAGGGGAGCTTAAAGAGAGAATCTGCAACGCTGTTCCGGAAGGCGGTTCGGATATTTGGGCGGCTACATTTCACTCTACCTGTGCGAGAATTTTAAGAAGATACGGCGACAGAATCGGTTTTACAAGTCATTTTACCGTTTACGGTACTGACGATCAGAAAAAACTTGTAAAAGATATTTTAAAACAGCTTAATTATGACGAAAAAATGTTGCCGGTAAAAAGAGTGCTCAACGAAATTTCAAAAGCCAAGGATGAAATGCTTACTCCGCAGGAAATGCTCAAAAGAGCAGGTTACGATAACCTCAAGCAGTCCGTGGCAAAAGTATATGAAATTTACCAGTCAAGACTAAAAACCGCAGATGCAATGGACTTTGACGATATGCTCTGCAAGACTGTTGAGCTTTTTCAAAAATGTCCCGATATACTCGAATTTTATCAAAATCAGTTTAAATACATAATGGTTGATGAGTATCAGGATACAAACAAGGTGCAGTATAAATTTGTAAGTATGCTCGCCGCAAAATACGGCAACATCTGCGTTGTAGGTGATGACGACCAGAGTATTTACAAATTCAGAGGTGCTACAATTGAAAATATCCTTTCTTTTGAAAACACCTTTAAAGGCGCTAAGATGATAAGACTTGAGCAGAATTACCGCAGTACACAGAATATTCTTAATGCGGCAAACGGTGTTATTTCTAACAACACAATGCGTAAGGGCAAAACTTTGTGGACTGAAAATGCCGTTGGCGATAAAATTGAGGTGCATACTTCCGATTCCGAGCGTGACGAGGCTCAATTTATTGCAAAAACTATACTTGACGGTGTTGCAGACGGCAGAAAATTCTCTGATTTTGCAATTCTTTACAGAATGAATGCACAGTCAAACTCAATTGAGCAGGCTTTGTCACGAAGCGGTATTCCGCACCGTGTAATCGGCGGCAGACGATTCTATGACAGAGAAGAAATCAGAGATATGGTTGCATATCTTCAGGTTATTAATAATCCGCACGACGATGTCAGACTGGGCAGAATTATTAATGTGCCAAAGCGTGGTATTGGCGCAACTACACTTGAAAAAGCCTCTGAAATTGCCGCAGGACTCGGCGAAAGCATATATTCCGTAATTAAAGATGCAGATGTATATCCACAGCTTTCAAGAGCCGCAACAAAGTTAAAGAGTTTTGTTGCGCTTATTGACGGTCTTATGGAGGCTGAACAAAGCGGAGATTATTCTCTTGCAGAATTATACAATCTCATTCTCGAACATACAGATTACGAAAAATATTTAAAAACAGAGAAAGACAACCCCGATGTAAGAATTGAGAACATCGAAGAGCTTTCTTCAAATATTATCAAATTTGAAGAGGATTACGCAGAAGAAGCGTCACTTTCAAACTTCCTTGAGGAAATTTCATTGCAGACAGATATTGATAACTATGATGCAGAAGCGGATTCATCGGTAATGATGACATTGCACAGCGCAAAAGGACTTGAATTTCCCGTAGTTTTCATTGCAGGTCTTGAAGAAGGTGTGTTCCCGTCTATTGCCACAATGATGAATCCCGATGAACTTAACGAGGAACGCAGGCTTGCTTATGTAGGTATTACAAGAGCAAAAGAAAAGCTCTACATTACCAAGGCAAAGTCAAGAATGTTGATGGGTCATACAAGCTATAACAAAGTATCACGCTTTGTAAATGAAATCCCGCCCGAATTACTTAATTATACAGGCGAGAAAAAGACTTTTGCGTCAACAAACGGTTTTTCCGCATCCTCAAGTCATATCAGTATCGGTGCCGGTTCAAAATTCACACCTAACAAAAGTTTTAATACATTTACTAAACCTGCCGTTAAATCGGGTACTGTTTACAAAAAAGGAGATTGCGTATTCCATAAGGTATTTGGCAAAGGTATGATTATGAAAACCGAAAAAATGGGCAACGACACAATGCTTGAAGTTGCTTTTGATAAGGCAGGCACAAAAACTCTTATGGCTAATTTCAGTAAAATGGAAAAAATCTGATGAGGTGATTTTTTGAAGGCTTTAGCAAAATCATTAATGTGCGTAGCTATGGCGGCGTGTTCCGCAGTTGCATTTACAGGCTGTGACAATGATTCGGAATCTTCGGCTACAACAGCACCGCAGACTACAAATTCTACAGGTGCATCGACGCAGGGACTTACCGTTGCGCCTGCAACTGCTGATGAAGTACCTACTAATCCTGCATATAATTTTACAAAATTAAAACAAGATACCGACAGCATAACAGCTAAGTTCGATAATACACTTGTTGCAAGTAAATTCAGAGGAACTGTATATTATAAACTCGGAAATGATTTTGAATATATAGGCAATAACGGCTATGCCGACAAGGGTTCGCATACATATAATTCGCTCAATACAAATTACTACATAGGTTCGCTTACAAAGCAGTTTACCGCTGCGGCTGTTATGATTTTACAGGAGCAGGATAAGCTGAGCACAGATGATACGCTTGACAAGTATTATCCAGATTATAAGTACGGTTCAGATATAACTATCCGTAATTTGCTTACAATGACAACAGGCTTGCCGGATTATCTCGGCAAATCTGACGAAAGCGTGCGTGCAAATGCTCCGCAGTACGATATTTCAGAGAAAAATTCCGCTAAAGATAATCATTCTGTTATTTTAAAATGGATATTGTCACAAGAAATTGATAATGATGAAGAAAATTACAGCTATTCAAATTCCGATTATTTTATTCTCGGTGACATAATCGAAAAGGTAAGCGGAAAAAGCTATGAGGAATTTTTGAAAGAAAATATTTTTGAGCCGCTCGAAATGACTTCGACAACCTTTGAGAGCACAGACCAACTTGCTACAGGTTATCAGGATATTTTTGACGATGAGTGGAATATTTATCCGGGTGTTGCGTATTCTTCTACGGGTCTTATCTCCAATTTGAGTGATTTGCTTAAATGGACAGACGCTATTACGGGAAGTGAATTGTTGTCTGCAAAATCCAAAGAAGAAATGTTCACTCCTTATAAATCAAGTTTTGCGTACGGTTTGTATGTTGACGATTGCGGTAATTATTATTGTGACGCAGCATTCTACAGATTTAATGCAAGAATTGTATTTGCGCAGGACCAGAGCAAAGTATTCATCGCTTTTTCAAATTATACGCAGTCAAATCCGAAAGCTGTAAACAAAAATCTTGATGAAATTTTAAAGCCTTATTTAAAATAAATCAACTCAATATTCACAATTAAGTATAACCTTCATAAAATGTATTGTTACAGAGCGTAAGCCTGTTAATACATTTTATGGGGGTTAATTTTTATGCCAGATGTATCATACGGCACAGTACCACGGCAGTCGGGCAACGAACCGCTTACCGAAAACAAATGCACAGACGCTGTCTGCATAAACGCAAGCCGTATTTATGACAGTTGCGGCTCAAAGGATTGCCTTAGCAATCTTGCGGTTTATTTTACACCTTGCAGTCAATCTGTTATCAATAACGCATCATCTGTAAAAATCTGCAAGGCAAGCGTTATAACCGCCGATGTAAGCGTTGAATCAATCGCTTTTCATCGTGGCTGTTATGCGGTTGATGTTACATTCTATTTTGATATTTCTCTTGAGGCATATACCTGCGGTTCAACAATTCCGTCACGGGTAAACGGACTTGCAATTTACGGTAAAAGGTCGGTTCTTTACGGCAGTGAATCAAATTCAAAGAGCTTTTCGAGCGACAGTTGTATAGTTTGCTCTCAACCTGTTACATCATGCGGTTGCACGGAGTTTTTACCAAATGCAACAGTACAAATTTCCGAACCTATGGCTCTTTCGGCACGACTTATAAAAGGAAGTGTTCCGCAGCTTCCTTGTGCTCCTATACCTGAATGTGTAATAACATACTTTGGTGACGATTTTGCTGTGACCGGAGATGCGAGCGTAAGTGCCACTATCGGTATTTTTACAATTACACAGCTTGAGAGAAATGTACAGATTATGATTCCGTCATATGATTTTTGTATTCCTCGCAAGGAATGTAAGCCTGAAAGTGACGACCCGTGCGAAGTATTCAGCAGGGTAGATTTCCCTAACGAATCATTCTTCCCGCCGAATGCAAGACCTGAAGAAAGAGAAAAATGTAATTTTGAGTGTGGCTGTAACGGCTGACAAAGAAAAAGGCAGGCAGTTTTTACTGTCTGTCTTTTAGCTTGTTTCATTAAAGTTAAGGTGAATTATGTTTTGATTTGAAGTTTGTATTAATAATTTTCTAATCTGAAAATCGACCTAAAGAATCATAACGAAAATTTTTGTTTGAAAAGTATTTCGATTAAATCCGCTGTTTTTTCATAACCGAAGTCATTTGATTTTATAGTCAGATTGTAATTTTTTGCATTGCCCCAATCTGTATTCGTAAAGTATTTGCAGTGCGCAGAGCGTTCTCGGTTTACTTTTCTTACTTGCTTGGCGGCATTTTCATGTGAAAGGTGATCTCTTTCTTTTACTTTTTCAATTTCACTTTCTTCATCTGCGGTTATAAATACATTGTAAATATGTTTTTTGTTTCTTAAAATATAGTTTGCAAGTCTGCCGACAATTACACAGTTTTCGGTTTTGGCAAGGTGCTTAATAACCGATTCTTCTTTTTTGAACAAGCTGTTGATATTAGAAACAGTATCACCGTTGTTTTGCTGGTACCATTCAAAAAAGTCGTTAAGCGCTGATTTGTCAAGAGTTTGCTCGTTGTGTTCTATGTATTCAGGTGAATATCCGCTTTCCTGCATTACAAGTTTTATAAGTTCGGTGTCATAATATTTGTATCCGAGTTTTTCGGCAAGAATTTTTCCTATTGCTCTGCCTCCGCTGCCGTATTCTCTTGAAATGGAGATTACATAAGTAGGTTTGTCATCTGTTTCAGCGGTATCATCTGCAATTTTGGTTTTGCCTAAGAGTTTATCTCTGTATTTTCCGAACACTTTATTTATTATACCGAGAATAAATCCTACAAGAAAAGCGGCAATTACTGTGCCGATTCCCACACTGCCGAGATTGTGGATAAAAATAAGGCAAGATACACCTGATATAATAACCATTGTTATGTCAAATGCCATTTTTACCTTTGAAAATTCAATCTTAGTTACTTGCGAAACCGCACTCATAACGCCTTCGCCCGCAAGCGGGATAACATCGGTAGGCAAGTAAAGGAAAATACCGATAGCAACAATTGCGGCACTGATGAGTACCATAATAATTCTTATTACGATATTGTCGGGAGTGGGGAAGAAGCTTACAAGATAATTACAGAATGTTGTGAAATAACCGAAAACAACGCCTACGGGAATCTGTAATAAGCTGATCAGTTTAAAATTCTTTCTGAGAATAATTAATTGTATTAATACCAATACAATATGAAAAAGTATGGTAGCCTTTCCCATTTCAATTCCCCATATACAGGTCATAGTGTAGGGGATAGAACTTACAGGCGATACACCGAGGTTCGATTTAACGGAAATTGCTATACCTATTGTCATTATAAATAAACCTACAAGGTACATCGGTAGTCTGATTTTCATATTTTTTAAATTCATTGTTGTTTTTCCTCCTTATCATATTCAAGCATATTTTCATAGACACGCATTAATAAATCGTTAAATTTTTGCTTTTCATCTTCATTAAAATTTTTAAGAGCTGCATTTTCAATTTTTTTAAATTTTCTGTTTAGATAATCAATGTATTCTTTGCCTTTGTCAGTCAGGAATACATACAGGGAGCGGCGGTCACCGTTGAGCATTTTTCTTTCAATATAGCCTTTAGTTTCCATTCCTTTGAGAATAACTGTAATTGATGCCGGCTCAATATGGCAGCCTTTAGCAATGTCTTTTTGCACGCAGCCGTTATGATTTTGCAGATAGTCGAGTATTTTTGGCTGTCCCGGAGTAAGACCCGAATCCTTTATACTTGCAAGCAGTGCCTTTTGAACTAAAAAATGATCTGCCATTAGCAGATAATGTATTGATTCTTTCATACTACACCTCTATAGTTAAAATTCTAATAATTAAAATCCTAATTAATTATATGCTTGTAAAACGACAAAATCAATATTTTGACAAATGTTCTCGCTTTTATATAAAAATTGCTGTGATTACTTTTTATAATATGTGAAAATCAGTGTTAAAATTTATTCATTTTATTGACAAAGCATTTTTGCAGTGATAACATAGAAATATAAATATATTAGTTAGGGGTTATAAAATGAAAAAATTTAAAAAAGCTATTACAGCTATAATTGTTACCGCAATGCTTGCTTCCGCATTTTCTGCAATACCTTTCACTGCAAACGCAGTCGAAGTAAATGTACCAAAGGTTTCGCAGAGCAGAGATGCTGTGCATTCTGTTGTAACAAGCGGCGACTACCGCTATGAGAACATTGATGGCAAGTCAATTATTTTTTGGGAATACCTTGGCAGTGATACCGATGTAGTTATTCCGGAACAGATTGACGGCAAAACCGTAACTATGCTTGTGACCCGACCCCCAAAAGTTAGACCTAAAAAATCTAACTTTGGAGGTCGGTATTTTTATGTCAAAATACAGTTATGAATTCAAGAAGAAGGTAGTAATGGACTACATAAATGGAA
>NZ_JADNHD010000043.1:0-1021 GCF_015553695.1 Ruminococcus sp. BSD2780120874_150323_B10 | reverse complement strand
GACATCACAAGCCTTATTGTTCCTACAACAGCTTCTCAGGCTACACAGCCGACAACAGCAAGACCTACACAGCCGACTACCGCAAAACCAACCACTCAACCGACCACTCAACCGACCACAGCTAAACCTACAGAGAGCAAAAATCTTAATGTAACCGCTACATCAAACTACTTCCCGAGTGCAAAGGTTACACTTGTAAACAACAAAGAGCTTTGTGTTGAATATGAACTGCAGTCATCAATGAAACTTGTAAACGCAGAGTGGGCACTTAATTACGATTCTTCAAAACTTAAGCTTGATGTTGCCCGTTCAAAAGATTTTATGCCGAATGTTTCAAACGAGGTTACAAACATCAAAACAGGCCGTATCTTATCCAACTTTACGGATATTACTGACCTTAAGGACTTTACAAACAAAAAGACATTTGTAAGAGCTTACTTTAATGTTATAGGTACAGGCAGTACGACAGTAGACCTTAATCTTAAAACTCTTTGCGTAGGTTTTATTGACAATGATTTAAAAGTCAACTTTGCGGCAGTTGTAAGAAACAGCGAAGTTCAGAGCGGTGTTACTTCTGTTGCGGGTTACGAAAAACTTGCGATAAACAAAAATACAAAGGCATATTTGTATAGTGACGATGATGTAATGCTCGGCGATGTTACAGGCGACGGACAGATAAATGTAAACGATGTAACCGCTATACAGCTTTATATTGCTCAGAATCAAAGTTTTACCGATAAGCAGAAAGAAGCAGCGGATGTTAATAAGGACGGAAAAATTTCTGTCTTGGATGTAACAAGAGTTCAGCAGTACATTGCGAGATCTTTTGATGAATTTTAAATTGTTTACAGCTGACAACTTAAAATAATCCGATAAAGCATCGCCCGTAACAAAAATTTACGGGCGGTGATTTTTTATCAAAAGTCGGGTTCAATTATGGTTTAGCGGAGTGTCGGTCGGGCATTGAAATTTAGCTAACGCTAAATTATCCTCCCAAAAACAAAAAAAGTTTACTCAATTT
>NZ_JADNHD010000041.1:0-1265 GCF_015553695.1 Ruminococcus sp. BSD2780120874_150323_B10 | reverse complement strand
CCAAAGAAATTTTCCATAACAGAGTTATCGTGACAATTTCCTTTTCTTGACATACTCTGAAATATTCTGTTTTCTTTCAGCTTTTGTGAATATGCTTTCATCTGATAAGCCCATCCTCTGTCAGAGTGAAAAGTCCTGCGATATGAACAGTCATTAGTGATAGTAATAGCTTCATCTAATGCACTCATAATGTTCTCGGCAGATGGCTTTTGAGATATGCCAAAACTCAGAATTTCTCCGTTAAACATATCCATAAATGGATCAAAATAGAGCTTTTTGATTATCATTCTGCCCTTGCTGTCAACCTCATAATACTTAAATTCACTTGTATCTGTTGTGATTTTCTGATGCGGTACACTTGTGTTAAATCTACGGTTAATCCTGTTTGGAGCAATCTTTCCTACTTTACCTTTGTATGAACTGTATTTTCTGCTTTTATGAGTAAACGAGGTTACTTGCAGGTTCAATTTCTGAACAATTCTTTGAACTTTTTTCTTGTTTACAAAAATATTTCTGTTTCGCAATTCTCCCCAAATTCTGCGATAACCATAGTCTTTATGCACTTTTCGTATATCAAGAATTTCTTTTTCTAATTTTTCATCCGGGTTCTCTCGCTCAAATCTATTTTGCCAATACATATATGTTGACTTTGGAAAACCTGTTACGGCAAGAATATCTTTTAGCCTGAATTCTCCTCGGAGACTGTGTATTATTCTTGCCTGTTTTTCGGAGGTTTTTCTTCCTCCAAACGCAATCTCCTCAGCTCTTTTAAATACGCATTTTCAATCCTTAATCTTAAATTCTCATCTTCAAGCTGTTTCAGATATTCTGATTCAGCTTTTTCTTTTCCTGTGTTAGGTATTATCTTTTTTGGTTTAGACACTTTGGGTTTCCGTCCTTTTCTCTTTGGTCGTAACGCATCAGGTCCAACTGCACGGTAATCGGTTACCCATTTTGCTATCATTGGTGGATTATTGATACCTAAACTCAATGCAAGTTCTCGATACGATACTTCCGTTGTTAAGTATAATTCTACCACATGCATCTTAAATTCAAAAGAGTAATTTTTCTTTTCTCTTGATCGCATTAATCCTTTGTTTCCAAATTCTTTGTATGCTGTGATCCAATCTCGTAATATTGTTTGACTCGGTATCCCATTTTCTTTACATAAACTTTTATATCCTCCTTTTCCATTTATGTAGTCCATTACTACCTTCTTCTTGAATTCATAACTGTATTTTGACATAAAAATACCGACCTCCAAA
>NZ_JADNHD010000040.1:0-1331 GCF_015553695.1 Ruminococcus sp. BSD2780120874_150323_B10 | reverse complement strand
TGAACTGACCCCAAAAAGTTAGACAAAGTTATAAAGAAATAATTATGCAAAGCGACTAAGAGAGATCTTGGTCGCTTTTGTTATGCAGCTTTGTGTCTGTAATCTACAGGAGACAGTCCATCAAGCTCAAGCTTGATACGCTTGTTGTTGTACCATTCTATATATTCCGTAAGTTCCGAGATAAAATGCTCAACGGACATAAACTCTTGCAGATACAGCAATTCTGTTTTTAATAAACCGAAAAAGTTTTCAGCACAAGCGTTGTCAAGACAGTTGCCCTTTCGGGACATACTTTGCCTGATACCCTTGTCCGCAAGCATTTTCTGATAACGCTTATGCTGATATTGCCAACCTTGATCCGAATGCAGGATAAGATTTGTATTATCGGAAATTTTGGCAAATGCCTTTTCAAGCATATCTGTTGTTTGTGCGAGATTTGGATGACGGCTAAGATTATACGAAATGACTTCACCATTATACAAATCAATGATTGGTGACAGATATAGCTTTATTCCAAACAAAGCAAACTCTGTAACATCTGTTACCCACTTCTGATTCGGTTTGTCTGCCTTGAAATCTCGTTCAAGAAGATTAGGTGCAATCCTTCCGACATCCCCTTTGTATGAGTTATACTTATGCATACGAACTCGGCAAAATATGCCCATTTTTCTCATCAATTTTTGTACTGTCTTATGATTGATAACAAATTTTTTCTTCAATTCTTGTGTTATTCTTCGATAGCCATAACGACCCTTGTTTTCATCGTAAATATGACGTATTTCAGTTTTTATGTCAGCATATTTATCCGGTTTTGGAGAATTAAATTGTTTGCTGTAATAGTAATATGTGCTGCGAGGGATATTGGCAATATCAATGAGCAACCATATTTTGAATTCGTGCCTCAGTTCCCATATCACTTGTGATTTTTCTCTTGCCGTACCCTTTCGGAAACCAAGGCATTCAATTTTTTTAAGTATGCATTCTCCGCACGAAGTCGCTGTACCTCTGAAATAAGGTCTTCCTCTACTTCTTTCTTCAGCTTTTTGGGACGACATGTTGACTTGCGTCCTCGGCGTTCTATGTAAAAGCCTTCTTTCCCTTCTTCAAGATAGATGCGTTCCCAGCTTGCTACTCTACTATGATTACTTATGTCAAATTGACGTGCAGTTTCACTGTAACTAAGTTTTTCCTTGTGCATCGTTTCTACTACTTTGATTTTGAATTCCGGCGTGTACTTTTTATTCGGCTGTCCTTTTGGCATAAAAATGCCCCCTTTCGTTAGTTTTAATTACGGTATATTTATATTATACCTCATTGTCTAACAAAAGGGG
>NZ_JADNHD010000003.1:144635-206907 GCF_015553695.1 Ruminococcus sp. BSD2780120874_150323_B10 | reverse complement strand
GACATCACAAGCCTTATTGTTCCTACAACAGCTTCTCAGGCTACACAGCCGACAACAGCAAGACCTACACAGCCGACAACAGTAAGACCTACACAGCCGACAACAGCAAGACCTACACAGCCGACTACAGTAGCTCCGACAACACAGTCACCTACACAGGGCACAAACCTTAATATCTCAAGTAAATCTAACTACTTCTCAAATGCAAATGTAACATTTAAGAAGGGCGATACAGTTTGTCTTGAGTACATTGTAGATTCATCAATGAATCTTGTAAATGCAGAGTGGACACTTACTTACGATAACACAAAGCTCGCTGTTGATAAGGAGCGTTCAGCTAAGCTTATGCCATATGTTACTAACGAGGTTACTAACATTATTGACGCTAAGGGCACAATCAAATCTAACTTCAGTGAAATTCAGAATCTTGCTGATTTCAGTGGCGGCAAGGCTTTGGCAAGAGTTTACTTCAATGTAATCGGCACAGGCGACACAACAGTTGACTTCAACCTTAAAACACTTAGCGTAGGTTACCTTGACAGCAACTACAACCTTAAGTTTAAACCTGTTGTAAGAGGCGGAGTAGCTCAGACAGATGTTACTTCAACTCCTGGTTTTGAAAACTTCACAGCTAAGACAAGCACAAAGATTTCTGCAACAGCAGAGCAAACTGACGAGGTAACACTCAACTTTGTTGTTCCAAAGACAGTATCAAGTCCTAAGTGTTGGGATGACGGTATTTACCTTGCATACAGCAACAACTACCAGCTCAACTCATTCACAAAGATTCCGCTCACAAAGACAACAGAGTATCTCACACCTGACTTAAAGTCAACAAAACTCACAAACGGCACATATGCTCTCTACTCGGTATCACTTACAAAGGAACAGGCAGAGGCTATTAACAAGGCAACATATGTTGTTCTTACAAACAAGTCAAATACTTACAGAACTTATGTAAGCTCAAAGTACAACTTACTTAAAGCTCCGTCAGGCACATACAGTGCAGACTACAACACAGCTAAAACTTCAGTAGCAGACCTCAACGGCTACACATTCATTATGAACGGTGATGTAGCAACAGGCACAAGCGTTGACGGTTTCGGTACATACACAGGTTACTGGACAAAGTGCACAACTATCAATGCTGTAGCTCCTGCATCTGCTAAGTGGAAGAACTGCTGGAATCAGGGTGTTTACCTTGCTTACAGCAACGACTATAAGCTCGATTCATTCACAAAGATTAAGATGACAAGAACAAGCACATATGTTGATGTTGATTCTAAGTCAACACAGCTTGTAGACGGCACATATCCTGTATACACTGTAACTCTTACAGAGGATCAGGTAAAGGCTATTGATTCTTCATCATATGTAATCTTCGAGAACGCATCAGGTACTTACAGAACATACATCAACGGTAAGTACAGCGTTATGAAAGCTCCGGCAGGTACTCAGTATTCAAGCACATACTCAACAACAAAGGCAAAACTTGCTGACAGAGAGAAGAACACATTTGTAATTTGTGACGGTGTAACAACAGGCACAAGCATTGAGGGCTACGGCACATTTACAGGTTACTGGTCAACAACTGAAATCGAAATTGTTGAGAGCACAGCTACACTTTATTGTGTATTCCCTAACCCTGCAAAGAGCAAAACAGCTATGAATAAGGGCGTTTACCTTGCATACGGTTCAAGCAACTCGGCAAATGGCCTTACTAAGATTGCTATGGAGAAAACAGATGAAAAGTTCACACCTTCATTAAAGACAAACGCTCTTACAGCAGGTGAGTACTCTGTATATAAGGTAACACTCAACAGCGATCAGATTGAGGCTATTGACGGTGCAAAGAATGTTGTATTCTGCAACAGCAACGGTGTTTTCAGAACAATCCTCTCAAACGGCTACAATGTACTTAACGCAAAGAGCGGTGCTTACAGCTCAGCATACAACAAGGGTACATTCTCAGTTGCAGACCACAACAACGAAACATTCGTTGTTTGCGATTCTAAGGTAACAGGTTCAAGCACAGACGGCTACGGTATGTTCCTCGGCTACTGGGATCTCGGCAAAGCAAACTAAATTATCACACTTAATAATCGGATGATTTAAAAATAAGTACTCGTCATTGCATTTGCGATGACGAGTATTTTTCTTTTGCGTAATTGCAGAATTAAATTACAGAGATAAAGTTAAAAAATTTAGGTCAACCATTTTGTTACCATCAAGTGGAATAAAAAACAGGTTACTTTTGGTCGGGCAACAATTTTAGCGAATGAAAAGACTTTCCGTCACGAATTAAAAAGTTTGGTCAACCTTTTCAAAGGTTGTGGGTGTGGACGCCCACAAAACTTTAGTTTATTGCGAATTTTAATAGCCAAACGGCTTGCCGTTTGGCGGCTTGAACATAATGGCAGAGCCTAAAAATGTGACAGCAATAAAGGAAAAGCCACGCTACTGCAACTACTATTTTGCCACTTTTCAAGGGCAAAATAGCCACACACAAACTTTTGCGTTCTTTAAAATTCCTTTTTTCTACTGACACTCAAGTGCTACTTTCTGCCACTCATTAATCTTGATTTTTACTTTATTTTAAAGTCTTGATAAATCTAAAGTATAGTTATTCTGTGGTATTAATTACAAATGCTTGTTTATATTTTTAATCAGTCTATTTTTACTGTTTTATGGGCTCTGCCCAAACCCGCAACCCTTTAAAAAGGGTTGACCTAAATTTTAACTCTTTTGTTTTTAAGTGCAGCTTTTTCTCAAAACCAAAACTCGGATTACAGCCATTGCCTTAATCCGAGTTTAATTTTATCATTATATAAATTCTACCGATTAAATCAATCTGTATCGAGTTTAAGTACAGCCATAAATGCCTCTTGCGGAACTTCAACAGAACCGAGCTGGCGCATACGCTTTTTACCCTCTTTCTGCTTTTCAAGAAGTTTCTTTTTACGGGAAATATCACCGCCGTAGCACTTTGCAAGTACATCTTTTCTCATAGCCTTAACGGTTTCTCTCGCAATGATTTTACCGCCAATGCAAGCCTGAATCGGAACTTCAAACAGCTGTCTTGGAATTTTCTCCTTGAGCTTTTCCGCCATCTTTCTCGCTCTGCCATATGCCTTGTCTGCGTGAATAATAAACGACAGTGCATCGACAACATCACCGTTGAGCATAATGTCAAGTTTAACAAGGTTGCTCTTTACATAATCCTTAAGCTCATAGTCAAAAGATGCATAACCTCTTGTGCGTGATTTTAAGGTATCAAAGAAATCGTAAATAATCTCGGCAAGCGGTAATTCATAGTGCAAGTCAACCCTGTCTGCATCAATGTACTGCATATCTATAAATATGCCTCGTCTGTCCTGGCAAAGCTCCATAATGTTGCCCACATATTCCTTTGGTGAGTAAATATGTGCGGTAGTCATCGGCTCTTCAGCCATTGCTATAAGCGCAGGGTCAGGATAATTTGTAGGGTTGTCAATTATCTCAACAGTGCCGTCTGTTTTGGTTATTCGGTAAATTACGCTCGGTGCGGTTGTAATAAGGTCAAGCTGATATTCACGCTCAAGTCTTTCCTGAATAATCTCCATATGAAGAAGTCCGAGAAATCCGCAGCGATAGCCAAAGCCGAGCGCAACCGAGGTTTCCGGCTCAAAGGAGAGCGCCGCATCGTTGAGCTGTAATTTTTCAAGAGCATCTTTCAGATCACCGTATTTTGCACCGTCAACAGGATAAATACCGCAGTAAACCATAGGCTGTGCCTCACGATAACCCGGTAAAGGCTCTTTGGCAGGATTTGCGGTAAGAGTAACAGTGTCGCCGACTTTTGCATCTGCAAGAGTTTTGATTGATGCCGCAATGTAGCCAACCTCGCCGGCATAAAGACCGTTGGTAGATTCCATTGATGTGGCATGCATAAGACCACATTCCACAACGGTGAATGTACTTCCTGTTGCCATAAGTTTAAATTCGTCACCCGGGTGAATCTGTCCCTCTTTAAGACGAACATAAATGATAACGCCTTTGTAGCTGTCGTAGTAGCTGTCAAAAATCAGCGCACGGAGAGGTGCGTTGACATCGCCTGTCGGAGCAGGAATGTCTGATACGATTTTTTCGAGGACAGCGTGAATATTGATGCCTTGCTTAGCGGAAATTTTTGGTGCGTCCTCGGCAGGAATACCGATTACATCTTCAATTTCTTCGATAACTCTGTCAGGATCGGCACTCGGCAGGTCGATTTTGTTGATTACGGGCACAATTTCAAGACCGCTGTCGACAGCAAGATAAGTGTTGGCGAGAGTTTGAGCCTCAATGCCTTGTGATGCGTCAACAATAAGCACTGCACCCTCACAAGCCGCCAAAGAACGGGAAACCTCGTAGTTAAAGTCAACATGACCGGGAGTGTCAATGAGGTTGAAAAGATATTTTTCGCCGTTGTCGGCATCATAAGTAACCGATACGGCACGAGCCTTTATTGTTATGCCACGCTCACGCTCAAGTTCCATATCGTCAAGGAGCTGTGATTCCATATCACGGGCAGATACCGAATTGGTCTGCTCAAGAATACGGTCGGCAAGCGTACTTTTGCCGTGGTCAATATGAGCAATTATGCTGAAATTTCTAATTTTGTCCTGTGGAAATGACAATTCTATCACCTTTTCGCAGATATTTGCAGGTAAGCCTGCACCTGAATTAACAGACTGAACGCCTGTCCGAATATATACATATTTATAATAACACATTTTGCATTTGTTGGCAATAAATTTGTGATTGTACGGAAAGAAATACAACTTTTTTGTTGCCAAAAAATAATAAATTTTTAGGTTCTTTATCAAAAGGAGAGGTAATTATTGTTTAGCACACAATTTCGCCGAGCAATCATAAAATTTAGGTCAACCTTTAAAAAGGCTTGACCTAAATTTTTAATCCAAACCTCAGTTACTCTGTTCACTCCAAAATAAAAGCTGTCTTTCCCACAAGAAAAACAGCTTTTTTATTATACATATTTATATTTTTTTCTGTTTGTCACAAAGAATGATACGCTTATAATCAGCGAGCAAATTTCGGCGCCGACAACGGCAAGCCAAATTCCGTTGAGGTCAAGTAATAACGGAAGAATAAAGATAAATGCGACCTGAAAAACCAGCGTTCTCAAAAATGAAATTATAGCGGAAACAAGACCGTTGTTCAGCGCTGTAAAAAATGCCGATGCAAAGATATTGATACCGCTTATAATGTATGACAGCGCAAACAGGCAGATTGCATTGGTTGTCATATCGTGCAGTTCTTTGTTGTATCCTACGAAAATTCCTGCCAGAACAGAGGAAAGAATTTCTGCACAGGCGGATAAGTTTTTTGTAGGTAAAATGCTCCAATAACTGAATCATATTTCACTCTCCTTTATTTTACATAAAAACAGCCCGGTTATATTATCAATAACCGAGCTCACCCGACATCTTATCGACAGTGTTCCAAAATAGAAACGGTGTTACGACACCCTGTCCTCCGATGACTTTATTCATTGTTGTACAGACATTTTAGTATATTTTTATACCAATGTCAAGGGTTTATGCTCAATTTGACCTTTAAAGCAGAAAAGTTTTTAACGTTATTTTAATGGTATGTTAATAATATTGTGGATGGGAAGTATTGAAAAAAGAGCTAAAAGGTAGTATTATTAAGTTACAGAGAAATACAGATAAAAACAAGACGATTTTAAGGTGCTTTATTATGATTTCAGTAAATGATTATAACTACACATCACGCAAGCCGAGGTTTCAGCTTGCTTATAAAATTCTCAGCGGATTTCAGTTTGCAATCATTCTTTGTTCGGTGATAAATGTTGTTAGTTTACTTTTTACGCATCATTTTCATTCCTTTTTAGGTAGCTTGGTAAGTGTAACGGTGCCGCTTTACAAATTTTATTTTTCATTTTCTCAAGATTATTTGTACTTGGTAGAAAGTTTCGTGGTTATCGGTATTATAACATTTCTTTCAATTATGTCGCTTATGGAGTGTATTGGTAAAACCGACCAAAGCATTATAATTCCCACAAAGTATATGGTAATGAATTTTATAGTGGTTTCCATACTGGAAGTTAACACACTTAGAAATGGCGGCGAGTTATCGGAAAAGGCTTGTCCTAACATTTCCGTAGCTGTTTTTGGAAGTGCTGTTTATTTAATATCTTGTTTTATAGTTATGCTGCTGAAAATCTTTGAAAATAATGATTACTTTACAGAGATGCGATGGCATCATCATGGTGAGTTCTCGCTTTGGAATTATGCTGTGTTTGCTAAGAAAAAACGAATTGTTTATATGTTTGAGGCAGCACCGGCACTTGCTGCATTTTATTTTTATTATCACAGCTATAATAGTTTCTTTTTAAAAACAGTAGATCTAATCGAATTGAACGGTGCTTATATCTTTGTTGCTTTTGTTGTTATACTTACATTTTTCGGAAATATGTATTCATTAAAAAAATACAAAAAATCTCAGCTTGAACCGGATCCGCCGGAAAGCTATTTCAAAAACTATTACTTAAGTCAGATAATTTCATTTGTATTGTTTGCAATTTCATACTTTGTAGTGCTTTTGCTGTTTAAACAGTAAGTATAAAAGGTTCTATTCTAAATGTTGGGGTAACATTAATATTATGGCTTAACACACACAGTTTAGTTTAATAAATTTTTTAATTCGGGACAGAAACTATTAATTTTGTTTTACTTTGTTTCCCGACCGATAATCCGCTAAACCATCATTTCTTACAACTATTTACAAAAATCATAAAAGAAAAATGCAGTCCGTTTATATGGACTGCATTTTCTTTGGGTAATTATTTATATGAAGTTTTAGGAAAAGGTTTAGTAAATCAGTTTGTAAAGAGAGATTTTCTCTTGCCGTAATATACAGCGTAAATTAAAAAAAGTATTACTGCCGCAATCATTGATGCAACAATTAAGTAAAAATATATTCTTAAAAAGCCAATTTCAACAATATTTGTCACCGCATACGCTGCCGGTATTAATACCGAAACACCCAAGCAGGTGTATAATAGTTGGAGTGCGTCTTTTTTAAAACCTGCGAGTTTTTGTCGGGTTATTACAATCAGTATGGCATACATCACAAAAAATATACCGAATAATATGTCATAGGTCTGCATCATAGGATGCTGGGCATATATTTGAGCATTGTTAAATATAATTTGTGAGCCGTTGATGACAGCGTGGGTTTTGCCTATAAAAAACGGAACAGCCACAAAAAGTGTAATCGCTGTCAGCGTGAAAAGTGCAAAATAAATTGTAAATTTATGCCATTTGAGTTTATAATTACCTTTCATAATATTGCTCCTATACTGTTACTTTATGAATATATTATAACATTCGGACTATGACAATATAGTGACAAAAAATAGAAAATTAAAAAAAGTTTTTTGCTTTTTGGGGAGAAAATTTTAAAAAACTGACTTTTTGGCATAAAAGTTGAGCCTAAATTTTTAATCCAAACCTCAGTTACTCTGTTCACTCCAAAATAAAAGCTGTCTTTCCCACAAGAAAAACAGCTTTTTTATTATACATATTTATACTTTTTTCTGTTTGCCACAAAGAATGATACGCTTATAATCAGCGAGCAAATTTCGGCGCCGACAACGGCAAGCCAAATTCCGTTGAGGTCAAGTAATAACGGAAGAATAAAGATAAATGCGACCTGAAAAACCAGCGTTCTCAAAAATGAAATTATAGCGGAAACAAGACCGTTGTTCAGCGCTGTAAAGAATGCCGATGCAAAGATATTGATACCGCTTATAAGGTATGACAGCGCAAACAGGCAGATTGCATTGGTTGTCATATCGTGCAGTTCTTTGTTGTATCCTACGAAAATTCCTGCCAGAGCAGAGGAAAAAATTTCTGCACAGGCGGTAAGGATAACTGCGGTTGCCGACAGCAAAATAAGGCTTTTTTTGAAAAGGCTTTTCAGCTCATCGGTATTTCCTGCGCCGTAGTGGTATCCGATAATCGGAGCAACTCCGACCGAGTAGCCGAGGTAAGTGCCGACAAAAATAAATCCGACATACATTATAATGCCGTAAGCTACAACGCCGTCGTAACCCGCATATTTAACAAGCTGTAAATTGTAGAGCATATTTACAAGCGACATTGAAATGTTTGTTACCATTTCGGAAGAGCCGTTTGTGCAAGTTTTAAGTATCGGTTTAAGTTCAAGTTTGGTTTTAACAAGCTTCAGCGGCGACTTGTTTTTGCGTGCAAAGTAGAATATCGGGATCATTGCGCCGATAAATTGGCTTATACCGGTTGCAAGCGCAGCGCCAAATACGCCCAAGCCGAATACATAGATAAATAGGAAGTCAAGCACCATATTTGTAAGTCCTGCGGCAAGAGAAACTCCAAGTCCCATTGCAGGTTTTTCGGCAACTACAAGAAAACTTTGAAAGCAGTTCTGAAGCATAAAGAATGGGAGAGCGAACAAAAGAGTTTTGCCGTAAACCGAACAAATATTAACCATTTCGCCCTCTGCACCCAAAAGTTCGGAGATTTGTCTTATAAACAAAATACCGATTGCCGCTAAAACAATACTCGCAATTACCAAAAAATAAATCAGCATTGAAAAATAGCGGTTGGCAAGTTTTTTGTTGCCCTCGCCAATGGTCTTTGAAACAAGAGCACTGCCGCCTGTACCAATCATAAATCCCACAGAGCCGAGCATCATAAGTGCCGGCATAATCAGATTAACTCCCGCAAAAGACTCACTGCCCGCAACATTTGATACGAACAGTCCGTCAACAACCCCGTAAACAGATGTAAAAATCATCATTGCAACAGTTGGAATTGTAAAACGGATAAGTTTTTTGTAGGTAAAATGCTCCAATAACTGAATCATATTTCACTCTCCTTTATTTTTACATAAAAACAGCTCGGTTATATTATCAATAACCGAGCTCACCCGACATCTTATCGACAGTGTTCCAAAATAGAAACGGTGTTACGACACCATGTCCTCCGATGACTTTATTCATTGTTGTACAGACATTTTAGTATATTTTTATACCAATGTCAAGAATTTAAAGAGTTTTAACACAAAATCATATTTTATTTTTAAGTATATTCGATTATTTCTCAAAATTGTCAATTGTGTAAATAATGCACGCAATTCCGGAAATCATCGAGAACAAAACTGCTCCTGTCATTGCCTCATTAACAGATGCTCCGACAAAAAAGCCGACGATTCCGGCAATGACCATAATGATAACAGACACTGCGGTTCTAAACTTTTTCATATGTCTTTACCTCCCGAAATTCCTGTTTATACTTACATTATAACATTCGGAAAAATTTAAGTCAAATAAAAACAGTCCGTTGAGAGCGGAGTTTTCTCCCGACGGACTGTTTATCGAATTTTTAATCTTTGTATTTATTTACAAAATACTTTTATAGGTGTCGTTTAAAATGTTATACGAATTTTCAAGATATTTTTGTTCTGACGGAGTAAGTTTTAGTTCAAGCATACGCTTTGCGCCCTCACTTCCGATTATTGCCGGATTGCCGAGGAAAACATCTTTTTTGCCGCCGTATTCACCCCGTAATCTAACGGATACCGTGAGTACGGAGTTTTCGTTTTCAAGCACGGCTCTTGCTACACGCACTATTGCCATTCCTATGCCGTAGTATGTCGCTTTTTTGGCGGCGATAATTTCGTGTGCGGCGGTACGGACTTCTCGGGTTATTCGGTCTAAATCCTCCATAAAATAGCTTTTGGAATTGTCTGAAAGAACATCGCAAATCGGTTTTACCGCAATTAGAGCCTGCGACCAAGGTACAAATTCACTGTCGCCGTGTTCGCCGATTACATAGGCGTGTATGTTGCGTGGGTCAACTTCAAAGTATTCGCCCAAAAGATACCGAAGTCTTGCGGTGTCAAGGGTTGTACCCGTGCCGATTACTTTTTCGGCTTTAAATCCCGAAAGTTCGCAGGTAATTCTTGTCATAATGTCAACGGGGTTTGTAGCGACAATAAATATGCCCTCAAATCCGCTTTCCGTTACCTGCGGAACAATTTTTCGGAAAATTTCGTAATTGCCTTTTAACAGCTCAAGTCTGCTTTGCGACGGTTGCCGCTGACTTGCACCCGCACAGATTACAACGATGTCGGCATCTTTACAGTCGCTGTAATTTCCTGCGTAGATTTTTGTGCTGGCAGGCGAAAAAGCAATGCCGTGGTTTAAATCCATTGCCTCGCCTCTGGCTCGCTGTTCGTTTATGTCGATGAGTACAAGCTCGTCACAAAGGTTTTGATTCAGAGCCGCATATGCAAAACTCATACCGACCATTCCTGTACCGACAAGTGCGATTTTCTTTTTGTTTGTAAACATATTATTATCCTTTCTGACTTATAATGTAAAGTTGGAGTGATTTTGTTTTGCTTTTTGCAAATCGGATTTTTTGCTGCAAATTTGAAAATGTATCAAATATATTTTTACAATAAAAGATGAATTTATACGGCTGTATGTACATTGTTTTGGAAAAAAGTGCTTAAGAATTATGATGGAAAAAGACGAATTTGTATTGAAAATTTAATGCTATTGTGATAAACTAATATTAAGCATACAATGCGATTTTATGTGTTGGATTTAAAAAGATTATACGAAGGGATAGATTTGAGATGTATAAGATAGTTAAAAAGAAATCACTCAACCCTACCGTTACTCTTATGGAAATTGACGCTCCGCTTATTGCAAAAAAAGCACAGCCGGGTCAGTTTATTATCCTTAGAGTTGACGAGGACGGTGAGCGTATTCCGCTTACTGTTGCAGGTTATGACAGAGAAAAGGGTACAGTTCGTATTATTTTCCAGATTGTCGGTGCTACAACAGAAAAACTCAACCACTTAAATGAGGGCGACTGCCTTCACGATTTTGTGGGCCCGCTCGGTGTTCCTACTCATACAGACGGCTACAAGAAAGTTTGCGTTGTAGGCGGCGGCGTGGGCTGTGCAATTGCACTTCCTATCGCTGAAAAGCTCCACGAGCTCGGCGTAGAGGTTCACTCTATTGTCGGTTTCAGAAACAAAGACCTTGTTATTCTTGAAGACGAATTCAAGGCTTGTTCAGACAAGTTTATTGTTATGACAGATGACGGTTCACACGGCAGACAGGGCGTTGTTACAACTCCGCTCGAAGAGATGATTAAAGCCGGCGAGAACTACGACCTTGTAATTACTATCGGTCCACTTATTATGATGAAGTTCGTTGTTAAGACAACAAAGCCTTACAACATTCCTACCACAGTTTCTATGAACCCGATTATGATTGACGGCACAGGTATGTGCGGCGGCTGTCGTCTTACGGTTGGCGGCGAAACAAAGTTTGCTTGCGTTGACGGCCCTGATTTTGACGGCTTCCAGGTTGACTTTGATGAGGCTATGAAGCGTGGCGCTATGTACAAGGAATTTGAGCGTAAGGCTTACAGCGAAGCTTGTAATCTGTTTAAGAAGGAGGTTGAGTAATTATGCCGAATATGTCACCTAAAAAAGCTCCTATGCCTACACAGGAGCCTAATGTAAGAAATAAAAACTTTCTTGAGGTAGCTACAGGCTACACAGAGGAAGTTGCAATCGAAGAGGCACAGCGTTGCCTTAATTGTAAGCATAAGCCTTGCGTATCGGGCTGTCCGGTACATATTTCAATTCCTGATTTTATTAAGGAAGTTGCACAGGGCAACTTTTCGGGTGCTTATGATGTAATTTCAAAATCAAGCTCACTTCCTGCAGTTTGCGGCCGTGTTTGCCCACAGGAAACACAGTGTGAGTCAAAATGCGTAAGAGGTATTAAGACCGAACCTGTAGGTATCGGCAGACTTGAGAGATTTGTTGCCGACTGGCACAATGCTCAGACAGATGTTGTTGTAAATAAGCCGGAGCCAAACGGTCATAAGGTAGCTGTAGTAGGTTCAGGCCCTTCAGGTCTTACTTGCGCAGGCGATCTTGCAAAAATGGGTTACGATGTAACTGTTTTTGAGGCACTCCACCTTGCAGGCGGCGTTCTTGTTTACGGTATTCCCGAATTCAGACTTCCAAAGTCAATCGTTCAGAAAGAAGTTGATACACTTAAGGCTCTCGGCGTTAAGGTTGAAACAAATATGGTTATCGGCAGAGTTATCTCTATTGACGAGCTTATGGACGATATGGGCTTTGAGGCAGTATTTATCGGTTCAGGTGCAGGTCTTCCGAGATTTATGAAGATTCCGGGCGAGAACCTTTGCGGCGTTTATTCCGCAAATGAGTTCCTCACAAGAACAAACCTTATGAAGTCTTATAAAGAGGATTCCGCTACACCTATTATGCACGCTAAAAAGGTTGCTATCGTAGGCGGCGGTAATGTTGCTATGGACGCTGCCCGTTGTGCAAAGCGTCTTGGTGCAGATGAAGTTTACATTGTTTACAGAAGAAGTGAAGAGGAACTTCCTGCAAGAAGAGAAGAAGTTGAGCACGCTAAGGAAGAGGGCATTATCTTTAAGCTCCTTAACAACCCTGTTGAAATTCTCGGTGATGAAAACGAGTTTGTAACAGGTATGAAGTGCGTTGATATGGAACTCGGTGAGCCTGACGAAAGCGGCAGAAGAAGACCTGTTGTTAAGCCGGACAGCGAGTTTGTACTTGATGTTGACGCAGTAGTTATTTCTATCGGTACATCACCAAACCCACTTATCAAGGCTACTACAAAGGGCCTTGAAACACAGAAGTGGGGCGGCATTATCACTGATGAGCACGGTCTTACATCTCGTGAGGGCGTATATGCAGGCGGTGACGCTGTAACAGGTGCTGCTACAGTAATTCTTGCAATGGGTGCAGGCAAAACAGCCGCAGCAGCTATTGACGAGTACATTAAGAGCAAAGAGTAATTCTTATATAAAAAACATTTACCCGATTATAGCAAAAGCTATAGTCGGGTATTTTTTGTGTGTTTCATCTCTAAGATTAATAATTAAGGCTCTTTATCAAAAGTTGGTGTAATTATGGTTTGGTAAAATAATTAAAAAATTTAGGTCAAGCCTTTTTAAAGGCTTGCGGGTTTGGGCAGAGCCCATAAAAAGTTTCCCTTACATCAAATTATCGGGCGCAAACAGCAAAGCTGTTTTCGTGCTAAGACAATGTTTTGAAAACAGGCGATAGCCTTAAAAAGGGGAATAGATAAAATAATGTGCCGTCATTGCGTAGCAATGACGGCACAAATTATAGGGAGTATCTTTTCTCTGTTGCTGTCGCATTGGCTTTCGCCATTGTGTTCAAGCCGCCAAACGGCAAGCCATTTGGCTATCAAAATTTGCGATAGCATAAAGTATTTGTGGGCGTTGCCCACACCCACAACCTTTGAAAAGGTTGACCAAACTTTTTACTTCGGGACGGAGAGTTTAGTTTTTGCTTTACTTTGTTGCCCGACTGAAACTTAGTCATAATTTATAATTTTGTCATTTTCTTAAAAAGTTAGTCTGATTTTCCCCACCCCATCACTGCAAAACAGCAAACAAAAACCCGATTATAGCCTTTGCTACAATCGGGTATCTTAATACTTTTCTAAATCAGCTTACCGCTTTTTTATAAAGCTTTTTATAAACCAAGAACAATGCCACCGATACTATTAAAAAGAACAGTGAGCACGCAAGCACGCACATTATAATGTTATTTGCACACGATACAAACAGCATATATGTTGCTCTTGACGCTATGTTAAAGGTTTCAATCTTCTTTGACAGCAAAATTACTATCGGCAATACCAATGTTGTCAAAAATGTGGCGGCTGTTGCATAATAAATATGGCGCACTGCCCTATGTTTCCATTTTGTTGATAATACAAATATTACGCAAATCAGCGCCGAAAGCACTGCACATATTGCAATTACAAACGGCAACAGCTTTTTAACATTCTGAAATCTGCCCGCTAATGTTCCGAAAAACGGCAATTCCAGCGACTGCTTATAAATTTTAGCCGCCTCTTTTATAAGGTATTCCCTGTTTTCGCTCGAAACACTGTCGGCGCTTATGCCCTTTTGCTCTATATAATCGTCAAGCGCTGTATTAAACGCCTGTTTAAAAGCTGTTTTATCAATCACACTGCCCTCGCCCGAATAATAATCCTGTATATACTTTTCAGTATCATCGTGAATCATTATTTCATCAAGCAAGCCGTTGAAAAAGTCCTCTTCAAGTCCGCTTGCATAACCGAGGTCGGTCAAACTGCTTGTTATCTCGTCCTTTTTCTCAGTTATGTAATTGCAGGTGTTCATATTGTCAAGCATAAAGCTGTCATTAAACAGTGTAAACTGCAACGAAACAGCATACGCAAGCACTGTTAAAAGCACCGCAAGCACAAGTGAAAGCAATATATTAACTATCTTTTTAACTGTTGACATATTCAGCCCTCCTTTGATGTTTTATCAATCTGAGGACCTGAAACATATTTTGCATACACAAAAAATCTCTGATCTGTAAGACCAAGCTCGTCAAACGGATAACAGGTATACATTATGAGATTTTCTTCATTTGCGTTTAAATCATACGCAGAGGTGTCTGTCGCTTTCTTTACAGCCGTATCGGTAATTTCGTATGTGTAATTGCCGTAGCTTGTCTTAATGGTAACAGTCTGCCCTGCCTTAGCGTTTTTAAGTCCGTTAAAATATGTATTGTTGTGTCCGGCAACAAGAATTGTTTTTCCGTAACCCGGTATAAAACTGCCGTTATATATGCCTACGCCGTTTCGCAGCGCAACATTTCCGTCACCGAAGAAAAGGTTATTGTCAATAGAGCAATCCTCTATGATAAGTTCGCCGAACTGCTCACCTGTCTTTGGGTATTGGATTTCACTTATAGGCAGTTTTTTATTTGAATCGGTTTCATTTTCGTTTTCTGACACCGGCACAAATATATTGTTATATTCTGTGGAATAATCTCTTGCAGAGTCCGAAAACATAAGACCTGCTGCCGAAATTAAAGAAGATGACGGCATAAGTACAAGGTAGCCTAAAAGATAAATTACCACAAAAAATATAGAGGGAAGAATTAAAAAACCCTTCCCACCAATTTTTTTATGCCTGTGTCTGGTATTTTTCATATCAGACATTTACAATCAAGCTCTTTCTCTTTTTTTAACAGAAAGAACAACTGTAGCACCTGCTGCAAGAGCAACTGCTGCGCCTGCAACTGTAGCAACAGCGAATGTGTTTACATTAGCGCCTGTTGTAGCAATAGCATTGCTTGTAGTTGTTGTGTTACCCTTACTGTCAGTTGTAACCTTTGTGCTAACAATTGCGTTGCCGTTCTTGTCAGTAGCAGAAACAGTCTTAGTTGCCTTGTCGTAAGAAACTGTAACACCGATTACATTAGCAGCCTTCTGACCATAAGTGAAGAGCTCCTGCTTCTGAGCTTTGTTAAGATCCTTAACAGTTGAAGCACCCTGTGACTTAAGGTAATCTACAGCATCATTGATGTCCGCAATAATCTCCTTAGATTCTGCGTCTGTCATGTCAATAGTGTTGAAGTAGTTTTCAGCCTGGTTGAGCATCTCATCAGCATTAGTAACAAAACCACCGTTGTAGCTTGTGTTTACTTCTGAAAGCTTGTCAAGTACAGCCTGTTCTGCGCTGTTGATACCAGCGGCAAAAGCCGGCACACTAGCCATAGCAATAACTGTTGCTGATGCAAGGATTGCAGATAACTTTTTCATTATTTATACCGCCTCTCTAAAGTATTTAGCAAATCGTTGAACAAAATTATATATATAAAATTTTGCCCAATTATCTACTTATTATATTTTAATACAATAATTCTTTTTTGTAAATACTTTACATTAAATTACTGTCGAATCTTAGTTTTTTTATTTTTTTGCAGTAAACAAAGTTGTTTATCTTGCTTGTTTTTGGTATTATTCACGAATTTTCTTGTCTGACATACATTCAACAAGAACAGCTTTTTGCGCATGAAGTCTGTTTTCTGCCTCTTCAAAGATTTCATTGGCATGCTCTTCAAATACATCGGCAGTGATTTCTTCGCCACGGTGAGCAGGTAAGCAGTGAAGAACCATACACTCCGGATTTGTAACAGACATAAGCTCTTTGTTTACCTGATAGCCGGCAAATGCCTGTTCACGGATCTTCTTCTCCTCTTCCTGTCCCATAGATGCCCAAACATCTGTATAAACAACATCAGCGTTCTTTGCAGCCTCCATTGGGTCTTCAACAATTTCAAATTTGCCGTTGCCGTACTTTTTACCGAATTCAATAATGTGTTCAGGCGGCATATATCCCTTTGGGCAAGCTGCAGAGAAAGACATACCTGTGCTGAGTGCGCCGACAATGAGAGAGTTCATCATATTGTTGCCGTCACCGATAAAGCACATTTTAAGTCCCTCAAGTTTACCCTTGAACTCACGAATGGTCATAAGGTCAGCGAGTACCTGACAAGGGTGGCAGTAGTCTGTAAGACCGTTGATAATCGGAATAAAGCCGTACTCGGCGAGAGCCTCAACTTCTTCCTGCTTAAATGTTCTTATCATAATACCGTCAAGAAAACGGGAAAGAACTCTTGCGGTATCCTGTACAGGCTCGCCTCTGCCGATCTGTAAATCATTGGATGAAAGGAAGAGCGGATAACCGCCGAGCTGTGTCATACCTACTTCAAAAGAAACTCTTGTTCTTGTGCTCGACTTCTCAAAAATCATACCAAGTGTTTTGCCGGCAAGAATTTTGTGCTCAATGCCGTGTTTCTGCTCATATTTAAGCTGGTCAGCAAGGTTAAGTGTATTGATGATTTCATCTGTTGACCAATCTTCAAGTTTAAGTAAATGCTTCATTTTAATTCTCCTTTAATGTTTTTTCAAGAATATCAAGCGCAAGGTCGATTTCTTTTTTTGTAATGTTAAGCGGCGGCAACATTCTTAAAAGTGACTTTGCGGTAATGATAATAAGTCCGTTTTCAACGCATTTTGCCGCAATGTCGTGTGCGTCGCCGTCTTTAAGCTCAATGCCAATCATAAGTCCCATTCTGCGAACAGCCTTTACGCCGTCCATTTTGAGGACTTTTTCTTCTATATATTTACCCTTTGACTCAACCTCGGAGAGAAACTCCGGCTTTGAAATTTTATCAAGCACATAGTTTGCACCTGCGCAAACAACAGGGTTTGCACCGAATGTTGTGCCGTGAGTCGAAGGTGACATTACATCTTTTAGTTTTTCGCCGCAAACGCATAAGCCGATCGGAAGTCCGCCGCCAATGCCCTTTGCAACTGTGAAAATGTCAGGTTTTACTTCAAAATTCTGGAAAGCGAACAGCTTGCCTGTTCTGCCTGCACCTGTCTGTACCTCGTCAACAATAACAAGAATATCCTTTTCGTTACAGAACTTAACAAGGCTCTGAACATAGTCTTTGTCAAGGATATTTACACCGCCCTCGCCCTGAATAAGCTCAAGCATAACTGCGCAGGTTTTGTCTGTTACGGCATTTTCAAGAGCGTTCATATCGTTGGCGTCAACATATGCGAATCCCTGTGTAAACGGGAAAAAGTAGTTGTGGAACACATCTTGTCCTGTAGCCGAAAGTGTGGTTACTGTTCTGCCGTGGAAAGAATTGTTGAGTGTAATAATCTCATTGCGGTCAGCACCGTACTTATCAAAGCTGTATTTTCTCGCAACTTTAATGGCACATTCATTAGCCTCCGCACCGCTGTTTCCGAAGCATACCTTTGAAAAGCCTGTAAGTGTACAGAGTTTTTCGGCAAGATTACTTGCCTGCGGGCAATAAAAGTAGTTTGACATATGCTGAATTGTGTTTGCTTGTTCGCTTACGGCTTTTACCCAGCCGTCCTCGCACCAGCCGAGGCTGTTTACACCGATACCCGATGCGACATCAACATATTTTTTACCGTCCTCGTCATAAGCAGTTGCACCCTTGCCGCTTTTTAAAGCTACATTGTATCTGCCGTAGGTGTGCATTATGTACTGCGAATCTTTTTCCTTTGTATTCATCATACCACCCCTTAAGTGTTATCTACATCTTCGTTATTAAAGGAAAAAACAAATATATCCTCACGCTTTTTAAATCCGAAATCCTGCCAGAAGCTCTGACCCGTGGTGTTGTTCTGATAGCAGAAGATATGAGTTTTATCAATCCCTTGGTCTTTAATCGCTTTGATAGCGCTTTTTGCAAGTTCGTGACCGATTCGGTTTCTTCGGTAATCGGGCAGAACCGCCATATGGTGAATAAATCCTCGTCTGCCGTCATGACTTGCAAGTACAGTACCTACAATTTTACCGTCAATTACGGCAACCTTGCTCATACCCTCGCTTCTTGTCAGATAAGATTCTATTTTTGCTTTTTCGTCAGCCTTAGACAAGGCTCTTTTTGAGGTAATCTGCCAGAGGGCAAATACTTCCTCGTAGTCATCGATTGTCATTTCTCTGATTGTCATATCTGTTTTTCCTTATCAACTGCCCGTAGGCAAAATATTTGCAAATCTATTAATAGAACATTGTGCCGATACCCTCATCACTGAACATTTCAATGAGGATAGAGTGTTCAATTCTGCCGTCAATAATGTGTGCTCTGCTTACGCCGCTTCTTACAGCCTCAACACAGCAGTCAATTTTCGGAATCATACCGCCCTTTATGATGCCCTCACGCTTGAGCATAGGAACTTCGCTGACATTTACAACAGATATGAGCGAGTCTTCGTCGTTTACATCTTTTAAAAGACCTCTGATGTCTGTCATAAGAATGAGCTTTTTGGCACCGATTTTTGCGGCGATGTGAGCTGCGGCAATATCCGCATTTACATTATAAACATTTCCGTCATAACCGCTTGCAACGGTAGCCACAATCGGAATATAACCGTTGTTGATAACATTCTGCAAAGGTTCCGGATTTACTTCTTTAATCTCGCCCACATAGCCGAGGTCTGCACTTGTAACAAGTTTTTCCGCCATAAGCATATTGCCGTCAAGACCGCAAAGACCGATTGCCTTTCCGCCGTGTTTTTCCATAAGCTGAACAAGGTTTTTGTTTACCTTGCCTGCAAGTACCATCTGTACAATGTCAATAGTTTCATCGTCGGTAACACGCATACCGTTTTCAAACTTGCTCTCTTTGCCGACTGCCTTAAGCATTGCATTTATTTCAGGGCCGCCACCGTGAACAAGCACAACATTAACGCCTACAAGGCGCATAAGTGCAATATCGCTCATAACGGCGCTTTTGAGTTTATCGTTTATCATTGCGTTGCCGCCGTATTTTACAACAATTGTTTCACCGCTGAATTTACGAATATACGGCATAGCTTGTATTAAGACTTTTGCTCTTTTATTAATATCCATTTTTCATTTCCCCTGATATAAATTTAATGCCCGTTTTTCAGATAAATTATGGTTTGTCAAATTACTTTGCCAATTAGGTTCTGTAGTCTCCGTTGATTTTTACATAATCATAAGTGAGGTCACAACCGTAAGCCTCGGCATAGCCAAAACCGTCATTTAATGATACAAGAATGTTGATTTCCTTTTCAAGCAGAATTTCCTTTGCTTTTTCTTCCGAAAACTCAACTCCTGCGCCGTCCTTGCATACAAGAATATTGCCTTTGGCGGATTCAAAAGAAACATCTACCTTTTTAACATCAACATCAGCGCCGCTGTAACCGATTGCACAAAGAACTCTGCCCCAGTTTGCATCTGAGCCGAACATTGCGGCTTTTACAAGGCTTGAACCGATAATGCTCTTTGCAACTTTAACAGCGTTGGGCTTGCTCTTAGCACCCTCAACCTTGCAAACAAGAAGTTTTGTTGCGCCTTCGCCGTCACCCGCAAGTTTCTTTGCAAGTGCTCTGAAAGCTGCGGTAAGCCCGCTTAAGAATGTATAGTAATCTTCGTTTTTGTTGGTAATCATTCTGTTGCCTGCCTTGCCCGATGCCATAATAGCAAGGGTATCGTTTGTAGATGTATCGCCGTCAACGCTTACCATATTGTAACTGTCCTCAACAGCCTCACGCAGAGCCTCACGCAGCATATCCGAAGAAACAGCCGCATCTGTTGTAACAAAAGAGAGCATAGTACCCATATTAATGTGAATCATACCGCTGCCCTTTGCAATGCCGCCGATTGTAACGGTCTTGCCGTCAAGCTCCATCTGCATAGCCATTTCTTTTTTTACCGTATCGGTTGTCATAATAGCCTCGGCTGCGTCTGTGCCGCCCTCTTTTGTAAGGTGACCTTTCATATATACGCAAGCCTTTAAAATAGGCTGAATAGGCAGAGGCTGACCGATAACGCCTGTTGATGCAACGATAACATCTTCCGCTTTTACACCGAGAGTTTCGCCTGCGATAAGGCACATATGATTTGCAATGTCATATCCGTTTGCGTTGCAGGTGTTTGCATTGCCTGAATTTACGATAACAGCCTGTGCAATGCCGTCTTCGAGGTGTTTTTTGGTTACCTCGATAGCCGAACTTTTAACAAGGTTTTTAGTATAAACAGCCGCCGCAGTACAGGGAGTGTCGCAATAAATCAGCGCAAGGTCACGCTTTGTTTTATTTGACGGCTTGATTGACGCACAAATACCGGCTGCTGTAAAGCCCATAGGAGAAGTAACTGTGCCTTCGATAAATCTGTAGTTTCCCATAATAAAGCCTCCGTTTTATAGTTTTGCTTAATTATTAATTAAAAAGCAGGCGGAACGATTATAAGTCCTGTCTTTTCGTCAAGTCCGAAAATAATGTTCATATTCTGAATAGCCTGACCGGCTGCGCCTTTAACCATATTGTCAATAGCTGCGCAGGCAACAAGTTTGTTTGCTCTTTTATCGTGATGAATGGAAACATCACAGAAGTTTGAATAGCGTACATTGTGAATGTCGGCGCATTTGCCGTCGTTAAGAAGTCTTACAAAAAATTCGTCTTTGTAAAAATCCTCATACGCTTTTCTGATTTGCTCAAAAGTAACGCCCTCGTTAATATCCGCATAAACAGTGGCAAGAATACCTCTGTTTACAGGTAAAAGGTGCGGCACAAATGTGATTGTTACATCTTCGCCCGAAAGTTTTGAAAGTGTCTGCTCAATTTCGGGTGTGTGGCGGTGGCAGGCTACCTTATAAGCGTGAAATCCCTCGTTAAGTTCAGGGAAGTGATTGCCTTGTGTAGGTTTTCTGCCTGCACCTGTTACGCCGCTTTTGCAGTCACAGATGATACCCTTTGTGCTTACAAGTCCGTTTGCGATTGCCGGAGCAATGGCAAGTGGGGAACAGGTAGTGTAGCAGCCCGGGTTTGCAATTAATTTTTTACCTTTAATTTTATCTCTGAAAAATTCAGGAAGTCCGTAAACAGACTGTTCGTGTAACTTTTTGTCAAGAAAAGTACCGCCGTACCACTCTGTATATTCTTCTTCGCTCTCAAGACGGAAGTCTGCGCCGAGGTCAATGAAAGCCTTGCCTGCGCTTATGCACTTTTCGGCAAGTTCCTGTGAAAGACCGTGGGGAAGTGCGGCGAAGATAACATCGCTTTTCTCAACAACAGCGTCTTGGTCTTCACAGACCATATCGTTTAAAAATGTATATGACGGATAAACATCGCTTAACTTCTGACCTTCAAAAGAAACCGAGCTGATAGCTGAAATTTCAGCCTCGGGGTGACTTGTCAGAAGTCTTACAAGCTCGGCGCCGGCATAGCCTGTTGCGCCTACAATACCTGCTTTTATCATTTTAATCAATCCTTTATGAATATATATCTAACAATTCTTATACTGATACTAATAGTCTATATCTAAATCAATCCGCCAAACATTAACTAAAACAAACAAATAAAAGTTTGAAGTTTCCAAAGGTCACTGACCTTTGGTCGTCTAAGGAAAAAGGATTCTTAAGGGAAAAGGGACTCGAAATCCCTTTTCTCTTGAGCGTGCTTTCTTTTGGAGCTTTTCTTTTCACGCAAAAGAAAAGCGGAATTGGCAGGAGGTTTAATTTAAGACAAAAATTGTTTTCAACAACTGCATTTATAAAATCAATTATAAATTCTTAGCAATTTCAGCCACACGCTTTGCCTGTGCCTTTACATTTTCAGAGGCAGGGCCGCCGAATGCTTTTCTTTCGTTTGTACAAGTTTCAAGTGAAATTGCTCTGTAAACATCATCGTTAAATACATCACAAACCTTTTTGTACTCCTCAATCGGGAGGTTTTCAAGGTCTGTACCAAGCTCAATGCATCTTGCAACGAGTTCGCCTGTTGCCTTGTATGCATCTCTGAACGGTACTCCGTTCTTTGTGAGCCAGTCTGCGCAGTCGGTTGCGTTAATAAATCCGCCTGCTGCCGCTTTACGCATATTCTGCGGAATAACTTTCATTGTGTCGAGCATTGGAGTAAAGGCTGTAAGGCACATTTTAACTGTATCAACAGCATCAAAAATTGCCTCTTTGTCCTCCTGCATATCTTTATTGTATGCAAGGGCAATGCCTTTCATAATTGTAAGTAAGGTCATATTGTCGCCGAAAACTCTGCCGCTCTTGCCACGTACGAGTTCTGCGATGTCAGGATTCTTTTTCTGCGGCATAATTGAAGAACCTGTTGAAAAAGCGTCGTCAAGCTCAATGAATTTAAATTCCCAGCTGCACCACATAATGATTTCTTCTGAAAATCTTGAGAGGTGCACCATAATAATAGAAAGAACAGACGCAAACTCAATGCAGTAATCTCTGTCGGATACACCGTCAAGCGAGTTGTTTGTAATTCTTTCAAAACCGAGCAGCTCGGCTGTAATTGTTCTGTCGATAGGGTATGTTGTGCCTGCTAAAGCACAAGAGCCGAGCGGCATTTCGTCCATTCTCTTAAGGCAGTCCTCAAGTCTTGACACATCTCTTAAAAGCATTTCGCCGTAAGCTAAAAGGTGGTGACCGAAAGTAATCGGCTGTGCTCTCTGTAAATGAGTGTAGCCGGGCATAACGGTTTCGCTGTACTTTTCCGCCTTATCGGCAATAACCTTGATAAGGTCAACAACGAGCTTTTTAACATTTACAACTTCCTTTTTAAGGTAAAGTTTAATGTCAACGGCTACCTGGTCGTTACGGCTTCTTGATGTGTGAAGTCGCTTGCCGTTGTCGCCGATTCTCTTTGTAAGCTCGCCCTCAATAAAGGTGTGAATATCCTCTGCTTCCATATCAATATGGAGAGTGCCGTTTTCTATGTCTGCAAGGATTCCCTTAAGACCCTGAACTATGTCGTCAGCCTCTTCCTGTTTGATAATGCCGCATCTGCCGAGCATTGTTGCGTGGGCAATACTGCCCTCGATATCCTCTTTATACATACGGCTGTCAAATGAGATTGAGCTGTTAAAATCGTTAGTGGTTTTTGAAAGTTCCTTTTTAAATCTGCCTTTCCAAAGCTGCATATAATCACCTCGGGTTAATGAATGATTGTTAATTTGTGTATTATTTATAATTGATATTGCTGTTTAAAAATATCCGTATAAACAACTGTCAGGGACAGAGAATTTCCCTGTCCCCGAACCGGAATAATTATTTTAATTCATACAAAAGTCTTTGAGTAAAAATTACTTAATAAGACCCTTTTTAGCACGAACCTTGATTGGAAGACCGAAGAGGTTGATGAAACCTGCACTGTCATTCTGATCGTAAACCTGATCCTCGTCAAAGGTTGCGATTTCTTCATCATAGAGTGAATATGGGCTTGTAACGCCTGCGTCAATGATGTTGCCCTTGTAAAGCTTTAACTTAACATCACCTGTTACATACTCCTGTGTGCTGTCAACGAATGCCGAGAGAGCCTCACGGAGAGGTGTGTACCATTTGCCGTCATAAACGAGTTCTGCAAATGTGTTTGAAAGGTTCTTCTTGTAGTGAAGTGTATCCTTGTCAAGGCAGATTTCCTCAAGCTTGTTGTGAGCTGCATAGAGGATTGTGCCGCCCGGTGTTTCATAAACCCCACGAGCCTTCATACCTACAAGACGGTTTTCAACGATATCTGTGATACCTACGCCGTTTCTGCCGCCGATTTTGTTAAGCTCTTTAATAAGCTCAACAGAGTCGATTTCTTCGCCGTTAAGTTTTGTAGGAACGCCCTTTTCAAATGAAATTGTAACATACTCTGCCTTGTCGGGAGCCTGCTCAGGAGAAACGCCGAGTTCAAGGAAACCTTCCTTGTTGTACATAGGCTCATTTGCAGGATCTTCAAGGTCAAGACCTTCGTGGCTTAAGTGCCAGAGGTTTTTATCCTTAGAATAGTTTGTTTCACGGTTAATCTTGAGCGGAATGTTGTGCTTTTCAGCGTACTCGATTTCGTCCTCACGGCTCTTGAATTCCCAAGTTCTCCAAGGAGCGATAATCTTCATATCCGGAGCATAAGCCTTGATAGCAAGTTCAAAACGAACCTGGTCGTTACCCTTACCTGTGCAGCCGTGACAGATAGCGTCAGCGCCCTCGGCTTTAGCGATTTCTACAAGTCTTTTAGCAATGATAGGACGGGCAAATGATGTACCGAGGAGGTACTTGCCCTCATAAACTGCGCCTGCCTTAACGGTAGGAATGATGTAATCGTCAACAAACTCCTTGTTAAGGTCTTCAATATAAAGTTTAGATGCGCCTGTCTTAATAGCCTTTTCCTCAAGACCGTCAAGCTCTGTGCCCTGTCCTACATCACCCGAAACAGCGATAACCTCGCAGTTGTCGTAGTTTTCTTTTAACCAAGGAATAATAATAGAAGTATCAAGTCCGCCTGAATAAGCGAGAACAACTTTTTTAATTTTATTGTCAGCCATTTTAATTTCCTCCATAGAAATGATTTATATTACTCTTACATTATACGCTTTCTGACGGAAAAATCAAGTGTTTTTTGAATAATTATTCAATACACCGTAAAATTGTGATAAATGCACTTAATTCAAAATAAAACCCAAGGTTTTTACAGCAAAATCAACCTTGATTTCAACATAAATCTTCAATATATGTATAAAAAAGCATATATGCAGAAATAATGAATATTCATTTTTTACGCTTGATTTTGCATAAAATGTATATTTTAATGAATATTCAATGCAGATATTCATTTTGACTTGCGGCAAAGCAAAAAATAAACAGCCGATTGGATATTTAATCAAAGTAAAACAGGTCTTCAAATTTTTTGCCCAATGAAATGCATAAAATCAGAGCAAGTTTTGTTGTCAACTTTATTATACATATGCCAAGTAAACTTGTTAATAGATTTTTTGATTTATTTATATCACTAATATATCACTAAATACAAGCAAGTAAAAAAGCCCGACTGTTTTTACATAGTCGGGCAAGAGTTATAAAATTGCAAGATTTCTTTTCCATATCAAAATTCTTTTTACAGACTCGTCGATTCTGTCTGCTGTAATTTCTCCGCTTTGTACGGCATTAAGCAATGCGGTATATTCGCTTTCAATATCGCCGCAGCAGAGGAAGTCATTGCCTGCTTTAAAAGCGACAACCGAGAGTGGTTCGTAAATGTCAAGGGCGTCAACGGCAAACATATCGAGGTCATCGGTCATAACAACTCCGTCAAATTTAAGCGTATCTCTTATAACCTCATGCACAGGCTCAGAGAGCGAGGCGGGATTATCGCTGTCAATCGAATTTACTGTTACGTGCGACACAAGAATACTGTCTGCGCCTGCGGCTATACCTGCCTGAAACGGCAGAAAATCATTGTTCTGCAAGTCCGAGAAAGTTCTGTTGTCTGTAGCGCTTGAGTAATGTGTGTCGCCGTTATCTCCGTATCCGGGGAAGTGCTTTAATACAGTGCCGAGTTTTTTCTCTTTGCTTGCTTTTACAACAGTATCCACAAATCTGCTTGTGCTTGCGGCGTCACTTGAAAACGACCTGTAATACATAAATGAATAGGGGTCGGAAGTGATGTCGCAGACAGGCGCCATATTTACATTTACGCCGAGCGAAAGCAGAAACTCCGCCTTATCGTATGCGTCGTCTTCAATAGCACTCCAACCGCCGTTGTTAAATGTATCGCTCGGTGAAAGGTATGCGCTGTCCCTTAGCTTTGGATTATCGCTCGCTCTTACAACCGTTCCGCCCTCTTCATCTGTGCCAATAATAAGCGGAATTTTGGCATTGGACTGCATAGCGTTTATATCGGCATTCACTTCTTCTTTTGTCTTGCCGTCAAAATCTACACCGAACAGCAAAACGCCGCCGATGTGGTATTTGTTTATTGCGTCGCTCATATCATTACCACGACAATTTACATAAAACAGCTGTCCGACTTTTTCTTCAACCGTCATTTTTGAAATCATATCGTCAATGTCTGAATATGTGTCGGGAGGAGCGGTGGTTTCTGTCACTGTTGCCTGACTGTTTTGCTCGTCATTTGTCGACTGTGCTTTTGAAGCTTCGCTCGTGTTCTGACAGCCTGCAAGCACTGTTGCCAACATTGCCGCGGTGAGAAGTGATGTAATTGTTCTTTTGATTTTCATTTTATCCCTCATTTAAAAATTTCGACAGTCGTATTTTCTACAAAGCTGTCCTTAAAAGTCTTCATCTTTTGCATATGCGGTGTGTTAAGATGTTCTTTTTGCAATTTTTCGGACTGCCATTTTTCAATAAGCAGTACCTCATTGCTTTTTCCGAATGACGGCACAAAGTAATCGTATTTTATACAGCCGTTTTCATTTTGTACAATCTGCGGAAAGCCCTCGTTTTTAAGAGCTGTCAAAAAGTCATTAACCATACCGTTTTTAACGGAATATTTTACGATAAGCGTGATTTCTTTCATTTTATCTCCTTGTCGGTCTTTTTAAGTGTTTTGTAAGTTTCAAAATAAAAGAATTTGTCTGTATATGTACCTATTATACCAACGACTTTGCCCATTGTAAAGGCTGCAAGTACAGTTCCTATGCTAAGTCCGTCAAGGTAGCCGAGGCAGAAGAAAGTAAGCGCAGCGGTTATAAAAATCTTCCGATATAACAAATTATTATGCACACTGACAGCAGGCTGTCAGTGTGCATAAAACAAAATTTGAAAAAACAGGCGGTAGCCGTTGTAACCGGAAATGCCCAAAATATAGGCAACGCATTGCGTTGCCTATGAAGGTTAAGTATGTTTTCTTTTATTGCTCTCGCATTGACTTCCGCCCATTAGTTCAAGCCGCCAAACAGCAAGCTGTTTGGCTATCGTTAGATTGCATAAACGGAAAGTATTTGTGGGCTTTGCCCACACCCACAACCTTTGATAAGGTTGACCAAACTTTTATAATACTTTGCAAAATTATTTTGCTAAACCATAATTTTAATTATCGTTTTGCTATTGCCCGCTGTAAGGTGGTAACATCCCTTACATCACGGTGACCGTCAAAGTTTGTATCTGTGTAATAATACTGGAGCGAATCAAGCTCAACCGATCCGGAAATGTACTGTTGCAGAAAAGTAACATCGTTTACATCTACTGTGCCGTGAAGGTCAATATTGCCGAATCTCAATATGTATATATTCGAACCGACAGTACCGCCTCCGCCGCCGACTACATAAGCTTTGCGGTAAGAAAATGTAGTGCAGTAAACTGTTGGTTCATTAATTTTAGTAGACAGATAAATTTCCACGCAGCCGTCCTTATCCGGAACTACGCCCGTTACAGCGCCGCCGCTCTGAAAGTACAAGGCGGAGTCATAATAACCGCCGCCGTCTGCTTTTTCGTATTTGAACTTATAATCATGACTGCCGATACTTGAGTATTCCATTGTATGCGAGCCGTCCTTGTTAAAATAATTCGGATCTAACTCGTGAAGATTTATTTTTGCTTTAACATACCTTCCGCCTTTATTGTCAAATGTGTAACTTGCGTATGTGTTTCCCGAACCGCTTACAAAATAGCGGGCGTATTTTTCGGAAGACGGCATAAAGAGTGTTTTGTCACCGCCTATACAATCGGCAAATTTCATTGAGTAGTTTTTTTGAGTATGGCCTCCCGTAAATAATACTCCGTTTGTATAATCGGACGGAATATTGTACGCAGAAACCAAAAGCGTGTTGTTGCCGATGTTTTTTGCCGAGTTGTAAATCTCAACACCCTTATGCGGCTTAACGTTTTTTGCGTTTGCGGTCACTGCTGCACCTGCAGTCAGCACCGCACAAAGAATTAAACATACAAATTTTTTCATTTTATACTCCTTTATAATTATTTGGTAATAGTTTGTTGTAAGTCTGTAACATCTTTAACATTTGTTTTACCGTCACGGTTTATGTCGGAATAAAACATCTGAAGTTTATCAAATTCCGCATTGCCCGCAAGGTATCTCTGCAAAAGGGTTACATCGTTTACATTTGTACTGCCTTTAAGGTCAATATTGCCAAAACAAAGCATCGGCACATACATATTTATTATTCCGCTGTAATTAGGCAGGTAGGTTGAAAATGCGGTTTTCACACCGGGTTCTGCTTTTATATAAATTTCCACACAGCCGTTCTCGTCGGGTGCAACACCGTTTACCGCACCGCCGCTAAAGAAAGTGAGATTGGATCCATTTTCCCTAAGAGTGTAGGTTGCTCCGTTTCCGTCTGTATCGGTATATGAACCGTCACTGTTAAAATAGCTTGAAACATCGCTTAATTTTACCCTTAGTTTTACATATTCGCCGCCTGTATTCGCAAAGGAATAGCCTGCATAAGTATTTCCGGTGCTACCGCCGTTTGCCGAAACAAAGCGAGTATAGCTTTCGCTTGACGGCATGGAAATAACGGTATTTTTACCTATGCAATCTTTGTATTGTACAGCATATTGTTTTCCTGTGTTTTTGCCGTAAAAACACACTCCACCAAGCGTATTTTTGCTAAGATTATAAGTAAACACATTTAAGGTGTTGTTTTCAAGTTTTACCCCTGAATCAAGCACCTGAACGCTCTTATTCTCCCGAACAACTGCCGCATTGGCAGAAACTATTGAGCATGTTGCCATAACAGCTGCAAGTGCTGTACTTAAAAGTTTTTTCATTGATTTCCTCCTCGCTTTAAAACTAAATTAAAATTAATATCCATAGTATTCGGCAACGGCTGTCTGCAAAGCGGTAACATCCTGAACATTTATTTTGCCGTCACGATTAATGTCGGCATGGTACATTTGCAGAGAATCAAACTCTGCATTGCCCGAAAGGTACTGCTGGAGCAATGACGCATCGTTTACATTTACGCTGTAATCTAAATTTATATTGCCAAAAGTAAGCTTATATATCTCTCTGCCGTTTGTTCCGCCGCCACCGCCGCTTGTCAGCCCCACATCAAGGCCGTATTCTGTAAAGTAATTCACACTATGGTTTACCTTTGTACTCACATAAAATTCCACATATCCGTTGCTGTCGGGAACTGCACCGGTAAAAACTCCGCCGCTCTGGAAAAACAAAACAGATTCATAGTAGCCGTCCTTTACCGTTTGACGAGTAAAATTATATGTATGTCCGTCTTGGGTGTGTGTGCCGTTACTTTTAAATTCATTTGGATTTATATCCGACAGCTTGGCTCTTACCTTAACATATTCTCCGCCTGCCTGTCTTAAATCCAAATTAGTAGTTCCGCCCATACTGCTTGAAAGACAAGTCCAAATATTATATTTTTCGTTAGACGGCATAGTTATTGTTTTGGGTGCCGATAAATAATTCTTAAATATATATTTGTATCTTTTTCCGCTTTTTTGACCGTCAAGTACAAATCCGCCGTCTGAGCCTGTATTCTTCATATTGTATGTGTAAATACTTATAGTGTTGTTTTTAGTTGTTATTTTTGAACTCAAAATTTGATAATCCTTATTTTGTTTTACCGCTGCGTTGGCAGATACCGCTCCACCTGCCGCCATTAAAGCAACAAGTGCGATACTGATTAATTTTTTCATTATTTATCCCCTCAATATAAAATTTTTGTAAAATAATAAATATTACATACAGTCAAGTAATATTATACAATATTTTAAAAGATAAAGCTATAACGCAAAAAGCCGAATTTTTAATTCGCTTATAGAAAAGTTACTGCACTTTGCACATACAACTCTGTTTTAACTTGTTATCACAAAGAATTTATGCTATTATTCTAATAATGAAAGGCGGTAATAATATGTTGAATTTCTGCTGTCCTGTCTGCAAAGAAGAATTAAAACTTGACGGTCGAACCTACAGATGTATAAATAACCATTGTTTTGACTGTGCAAAGCAGGGTTATGTCAATCTTTTGCAGAGCAACAAATCCAAAAGCAAGCGTCACGGTGACGATAAACTTATGATAGAGGCAAGGACCGAGTTTTTAAATACAGATTCGTACAAGCCGCTGTGTGACCTTATGTGCGAACTTTTGCAAAAATATATTCCACAAAATGCCTGTGTGCTTGATGCCGGCTGCGGCGACTGCTATTATACAGGAAAAATTGAAAAAGCTCTTGCAGACAAAAACGCAAGTATAGCGGGTATTGATATTTCAAAATTTGCTCTTATTGCAGCGGCAAAACGCAGTAAAAATATTCGTTTGGCTGTAGCAAGCGTATTTGCTTTGCCGACAGCGGATTTTTCCTGCGATGCGGTGCTTAATGTATTTTCACCTTTTGCGCCGGAAGAGTACAACCGAGTTTTAAAAAGGGACGGAGTGCTTTTGCGTGTAATTCCGCTTGAAAATCACCTTTTTTCTCTCAAAAAGGCGGTATATGACAATCCGTTAAAAAATCCGAAAGAAAACACCGATATTGACGGGTTTATTCTTGCCGAAAGCAAAGAACTTAAATACAGCATAACGCTTGATGATAACAGAGAAATTGAAAGCCTGTTCAAAATGACTCCGTACTACTACAAAACATCTCGTACCGACCAACAAAAGCTGGAGAAATTAAACTCACTTACGACCGAAATCGAATTTTGCGTGCTTGTCTATAAAAAGCTGTAATCGTGATAAATACTAAGGTTTTAGAAAAATATTTTTTGAAATTACACATTAGTATAAGAGAGTATAAAAGAGAATATAAGCGAATTTTAAAGTTTGTGTAACGGTAAATTAAATTTTTGCAAAAAAGTGTTGACAATGCAAAATAAATGTATTATAATTCTAAGGCACAAGTAAATTACAGGAGGATTTGTTATGTCAACATATTTAGCTAAAAAAAGCGAAATTGAACGCAGCTGGTATGTAATTGATGCAGCAGGCAAGCCACTTGGTAGAGTTGCTACTCAGGCAGCAGTTCTTTTAAGAGGTAAGCACAAAGCAACATTTACACCAAATGTAGATTGCGGCGATCATGTAATCATCATCAACTGCAAGGATGCTGTATTAACAGGCAACAAGCTCACTCAGAAGAAGTGGCAGCGTCATACAGGCTATATCGGCCATCTTAAAGAAACAAGATACGATACTCTTATGGCTACAAAGCCAACAAAGGCTATGGAGCTTGCTGTTAAGGGTATGCTTCCAAAGAACACACTCGGCAGAGATGCTTTGCTCAGACTCAGACTCTTTGAGGGTGCAGAACACAATCATCAGGCTCAGAAGCCTGAAATGGTTGAAGCTTAAAAGAAGGAGGCAAATTAATAATGTACGATAAGACACCTTATTTTTACGGCACAGGCAGAAGAAAAAGCTCTGTTGCAAGAGTAAGACTTTACCAGGGTACAGGCAAAATCACAATCAACGATCGTGACATCGACGATTATTTCGGTCTTGAAACACTCAAGCTCATCGTTAGACAGCCTCTCGCCTTAACAGAAACAGATCAGAAGTTCGACATCGTTTGCAGAGTAGCAGGCGGCGGCGTTACAGGTCAGGCAGGTGCAATCCGTCACGGTATTTCCAGAGCACTTCTTCAGTACGATTCAGAGAACCTTCGTTCAACACTTAAGAAGGCAGGCTTCTTAACTCGTGACCCAAGAATGAAAGAGCGTAAGAAATACGGTCTTAAAGCAGCTCGTAGAGCACCACAGTTCTCAAAGAGATAATCTTTGTTATACTCGCTTTTTACAGCCTTTGCAATTTGCAGAGGCTGTTTTCTTTTGCCCCACAGTGGTATCCTCACAGCTTAGCTGTTGCGGTAAAAGCTAAAAACAGTCCACCGGACTGTTTTCTTTACGCTTTCACAGTTCTCAAAGAGATAATCTTTGTTATACTCGCTTTTTACAGCCTTTGCAAATTTGCAAGGGCTGTTTTGTTTTATCAAATACCTTTTAGGCCTTTTATTTTCTTAGAAATAAGTATATAATTTATAATATTATGCATTAAAAATTTCTTTGCGGACAAGGCAAGGAAACATAAAGGAAAGAGATTAAAATATGAATTTTTTGGAAGAGAGAATTGTAAAGGACGGAATTGTTAAAGAGGGCAATGTTCTCAAGGTTGACAGCTTTTTGAACCATCAAATGGATATTGATTTGTTCAACCGAATGGGTGCGGAATTTAAGAAAAGATTTGCGGGAAAAAATATAAATAAAATAGTCACCATTGAGGCGTCGGGCATAGGTATTGCCTGCGTTGCAGCTATGCATTTTAATGTGCCGGTTGTTTTTGCGAAAAAAGCAAAAAGCATTAATATTGACGGCGATATGTACATAGCAGAGGTTGAGTCTTTCACGCACAAATGCAAAAATCAAGTGATTGTTTCTAAGAAATTTTTAAGCGAAAACGACCATGTTCTTATTATTGATGATTTTCTTGCCAACGGTTGTGCTTTGCAAGGTCTTATTTCTATTATAAATCAGGCAGGCGGCACGGTAGAGGGCATTGGAATTGCAATTGAAAAAGGTTTTCAGAACGGCGGCAATATAATTCGCAATCTCGGCTATCAGCTTGAATCCCTCGCAATCGTAGATTCGATGGACGCAGCAACAGGCACTGTTAAATTCAGGGAACAATAAATAAAAATCCAACCCCGACAGGCGATTAAAATACAGCTTGTCGGGGTTAAGTTTTTTCAGCACCAAGTGCCTACAAAATAAATAATAAGAATACATTATATTTGTTGATTTGCAATAAAGAAAATTTTTGCTATAATAGTAGCAACGGAGGCGGTAAAATGTTTCGTAAAATGAGAAGATTTAAACAACAGCTTAGTAACGATGAGGCTTTGGAAATATTAAAAAACTGCAAAAGCGGTGTGCTTGCCGTGAGCGGTGATGACGGCTACCCATATACTGTTCCGTTGAACTTTGTATATAAAGACGGCAAGATTTACTTTCACTGTGCAAAAAACGGACATAAACTTGACGCAATTAAGCAAAACAAGAAAGTTTCTTTCTGTGTTATTGAAAAAGATGAGGTCGATTCGGAAAAATTGACAACTTTGTTTAGGAGTGTTGTAGTTTTTGGTAAGGCCGAAATTATGGAAAATGAAGAGAAAATCAATTCGGCAATGCTCTCTTTCGGCTTAAAATATAACAATGATATTAATGCGGTGAAAAAGGAAATCGAGCGTGAACGGAGCGGACTTTGCTGTGTCGAAATCACGATTGAACATATAACGGGAAAACAGGCGATAGAGCTTGTAAAGACTAAAACTATATTGTAATTATGTTTATATTATAAAATAATTTTAATGTAATTTTGTAGCAATGCTAAAATTTGTAACTTTTGTATTGACAAAGCAAAACAAGAATAATATAATAATTGCGACAAGTTAGTTTTAACTAACTTGTCGCAATTATTAGCTTTTTCCAAAGAAGTATCTCCGGAGCGTTATTTTTTTGGTACATAGTTAGCGGTAACTAACTCAACTTTTATGGAGGAATATTTATGAAAAAAAGAACTAAATTATTATCAGCTGTAACTGCCGGTACAATGGCACTTGGTGTAATGTGCTTTGGCTTTGCGCAGTGGAGTACAGAAATTTCTGCAAACGGCACAGTATCTGCAAACGGAAAGTGGGATGTAAAAATTACTGATGCTTCAATTACTAAGATCAGCAACGGTGTTACACCTTCTTTGGAAGCTGTGACGGTTGAACAAACTGCTCAGGTTGTAGAATACAATGTTATTTTAAAATATGTTGGCGGTGTGAACGATCCTAACAGCAAGCCTAACGGCGCATATATGTATGTAATTGACGATAAAAATCCTCAAACCGTAAACATCACTAAAGATGAATTAGCGGAGTTTACTGCACAACTTATGATTCCGAGAGATAAAAGATATTACACAACTGCCGTTATTCCGGGTGATAGCGGTCTTACAAACTTTAAAGTGGATGTTGATGAAAGTAAATCATCTCTTATTAATTATTACAGACCAAATGTGCTTGACACAACTACATATTCATTACATTTAAATGATGACGGTGCCAATGAGGGTGTTGTTGTAGGTAAAGCTATAGGTTGGTTAATCGGTGGATTTTATAAGGATCTTGACGGTAGCGTTCAGCTTACTTATAAAGCCGCAAATGCTGCTTTGGAAAATGCCGAAAGTTCAACAACTTATCCGGCACAGTTTACTGATACAACAGCGGATTACGGTAATGTGAACTTTAGTGTTGATGATGCTTGGGCTGAATATTCACTTACAATTACAAATAACGGTACGGTAAATGCAAATCTTTCAAATTGTAAATTTAATATTACAGAACTTTCTGACGAATTTGTAGTTGATACACCGAATCTTAATAATAAAGTGCTTGCTCCGGGTGAGAGTTGCACTGCTACATTTGTTGTAAAAGTGAAATCAGAAGGCGAGCTTTCTGCTGATGCACAACCGTTCTCTGTAGAACTCACTTATGTTCAGGATACAGTAGATGAAGCGCCAAGTGCAAGTGTTTCAAAATAAAATATACTTAGCAGGGTGAGAAATTATGAAAAAGATAAACTTTTTCTTGATAAACAGAATAGCACTGATTTCTTCTATCCTTTTTGTATTCTTATTTCTGTACTCTGCTACTGTAAATGCATATACCGATACCTCTAAAAATTATGAGGTATCGGTGAGCAGAGCAGAAATACAATCGGAATATGGCATAGTGGGAGAAAACAGTATATTATTTGATAAAAACACTATTTCCCCAAAACTTGGTGATTTTAAATTCCCGGGAGCATATGCCAAAATTTATATTGAAGTTAAGAATGCAGGAAATTCTCCTGTAACCCTTGCAGATTTATATGTTGAACAACCTTCGCTTGATTATATTGAATTAATTATGCCGGAGTTTGAGAAAAACGAAATTCTTATGCCGAATGACAGCAGTGGCTTTTCAATTATAGTAAGATGGCGCAATGATTCAAGCTACAATACCGAAAATAAAGAAAACGGAAATTTCAGCTTTAAATTATTGTACACTTCTGAAAATGATAAGGATGTAATTAATAATACAAGTGTAAAAACAGGCTTTGAAAAGTTTGAAATTCTATGTTTAGCTGCAGTGATTTTAATTTCATTTGTTATTTATATCGCATCTTCAATATACAAAAATAAATTAAGGTAAATATTATGAATGATTTTTTAAAGTTTATAAAGATTAATGTTTTCCTAAAAGAAAAAAATTCCAGAAAAGATTGCGTTTTGTGGAGCTTTGTTTTTTCCGTACTTCAACTTAGTCTTTTGTATTCAGGCGGCTTTGTTTTAGGTTTTTGTAAAAATGATTACCTGAACACAGTTGATGCTTTAAAAAATTTTTTACTTACCTTTTGTGTAGTATTAATGGCCGAGCTTTTTAGAGCAATCGTAATTTTTGCTTTAAAAAAAGCTCGGTTTAACAAATATATAAATTGTGTAATTACTGCGATTGCTTTTGCTGTTTTCAATTTTGTGATTCTTTACTATAGTGGTGCTTATGGTGACAGTACAATAAATTTTGTAATGTATGATTTTCTTGCGTTGATAAATTCATTGTTACTGACAGCTTTATGTTATAAGAGCGGTGCGTTGGCATCATTTTTGTTTTCTTTTATTACTGAAGTTTTGATAATAATTATTCCTTTTAAACCCGTTATAAACGAAAAAATGGAATTATTTATAAAGATATTGCTTTGTATGATTTTTCTTATAACTCTTGATTGTGCATTTTCAAAAGAAAGTGTTGATAAAAAGCGAAATTATGTAAGCAGAAAATTACACAATGCATTTACAATGGCCGGAGTTGCGGCGTTGTGTTTTGTAATTGCTTTTATATGCGGATTTTTAAGTGTTTCCCCTGTATCTGTTGCTACAGGTAGTATGGATCCCGAAATAAAAATAGGCGATGTTGTAATTGTATCTAAAAACGATAAAGATATTTCAGTAGGAGATATAATTCAATTTAGGAGAAACGGTAAAACTGTAATTCACAGAATTATATCCGAGCAAAAGCAGACTGAAAATACAGTTTATATTACTAAGGGTGATGCAAACAATACAGCGGATGACGGATATGTAACAGAAGATGACATAGTAGGAAAAGTTATTTATTCAGTGCCGAAAATCGGTTATTTGACTTTATGGCTTCACTCGTAAAAACGGTTCTCGTTTAGAGAGCTGTTTTTTATTGTAATAAAAAAACAGCTATGCTATAATATTTGTAAATTACAGATTGAAATGAAATATTGATTAAAAAACGGAAAGACAGGTATTTAAAATGAAACTGTTAATTAAACAAAGAGTTTTTTCGTGGACGGATACTTACGATGTTTATGATGAGTATGACGAGCCGAAATATTTTGTAAAGGCTGAAATGTTCAGACTTACGCATCAGATTCATATATATGACAGAGAGCGAAATGAAATCGGTATGATTAAACAGCGATTTTTTACGCTTATGCCGACTTTTGATATAGAAATAAACGGACAGCCGTTTGGCAGTATTGAGAAAAAATTTACCTTTTTTAAACCGAAGTATAACCTCGACTACAACGGTTGGCGCTGTGAGGGCGATTTTATGTCTTGGAACTACAGCGTTTACGAGGCTTGCAGTATGGTTGCGCAGATTTCAAAAAAGCTGTTCCGTTGGGGAGATACTTATGTTATCGACTATGCAGACCCGAGAAACGAAATTTTGGTGCTTATGCTCGCAATTGCAATAGACGCCGCAAACTGTACGCAGAATAATAATTAAGTGAGGTATTGTATGAGCGATGGACCGAAGCTCGACAAAAATCTTGACGGCAAGACATTCAGAGAGTTTTATTATTTAAAGGAAGAACTTGTCGATTTTTGTCGCTGATACGGTTTACCGACATCGGGCGGAAAACTTGAAATAACACAGAGAATAGCACATTTTCTTGATACAGGCGAGGTTATCGCCGCAAAGAAAGTGCAGAAAAAGGCACAGATAATCGGCAACATTACAACTGACACGGAAATTGAGCCGAATTTTGTTTGCTCGGAAAAGCACAGAGCGTTTTTTAAGGAACATATCGGCAACGGATTTTCTTTTAATGCTGCATTTCAGAAATGGCTTAAAAGCAATACGGGCAAAACTTATGCCGATGCGATTACTGCGTATTATCGAATACTTGAAGAAAAGAAAAACGGTAAGACAAAAATTGACAAGCAGTTTGAATACAATACATATATAAGGGATTTCTTTGCCGATAATCGGGGCAAGAGCCTTGACGAGGCTATTAAGTGCCGGAAATATAAAAAGCAGTTGCCGGGACATAATCGTTATGAAAAAAGCGATCTTGATGTATTGGAAAAGGAGTAATTATATTTATGGAATTTAATGCTTATTGGGAGTTACTTTTAGAAATAAAAGAAAATTCAGATGTTGAGCAGTATTACGATGAGATGCTACGACCCCTTTTTAAAGATGTAATAAAGCATATAAATAATGTTAAAGTTGTACCTACATATGATACCCGTAATTATAGAAAAGAGAATAATAAGTATGATGTAATAACCGGTTCAAAAGAAAATTTTGTATGGGCTGATTATATATTTGTTCCGGCAAAATATACTCATATAAATCCTTTAAAGCCGTATGTGAAAGTTGAGTTTAAAAGACCTAATTTTATTATCGATAAAAATACTAAGAAAATACAGTATTGTTCAATTATTGATACTGCAAGAAATTTAGGTTTAAACAAATTTAAGAATGAAATAGAGGGAGAGTTAGAAGAAACTCCGTTGATTCTTACTGATGGAATAGAATGGTATTTTTTAAATTCAATAGAAGATTTATTAAAAAATAACAATGATAATATAATATCACTTTTAAAAAAGGAAAATATTATAAGAAAGGGCAGTAGTATTTTTTACGCAAAAATAATTGAAAATCCTAGTGAGAAATTTACTATGCTAAAAAACAACTTGGCATCATTTATAGAGAAAAACATAAAATAAAAATTATAATATAATACTGTTCCGTAGAAAAAGCAATTTTTGCTTTTTATTGAAGTTTTACCCTTACAGTAGTATAATAAAAATGTTAAGCTAAATTTTACAAGGAGAGGGCAGAGGGCAAAGCTTTCCTTTGCCGATTGTATAATGGAGAATTTGCACCTTGAGCCGTTGGGCAACGGCATTGAAATATATGTTACCAAAAGCTACAGATATTCGACAGACACTATTTTGCTTGCGAATTTTTCAAAGCCCGCAGGCAGTAAAAAATGTGCGGAACTTGGCACAGGATGCGGTACAATTCCGCTCTTGTGGTGCAGGGACAATAAAAACTTAAAAGTAGACGCTGTTGAAATTCAGGAAAATGCCTGTACGCTTGCTCAAAAAAGCGTTGAACACAACGGACTTTGCGATAACATTAACATTATAAACGCTGACTTATGCGACCTTAAAGGCAAGCTGAATTTTGGCTGTTATGATGTTGTTGTGTGCAATCCGCCATATAAAATCGGCGGAGGAGGAATCAAAAATCCGACTTCGGCAAGGCTGATTGCAAGACACGAAAGCGAATGTACGCTTGATGACATTTGCTCGGCGGCATCAAAGCTGCTGCAGTTTGGCGGCAGATTTTATATGTGTCAGCGCCCCGAAAGATTAGGCGATGTTATGGAGTCTATGAGAAAATTTGACATAGAGCCAAAGACCTTGCGACTTGTACAGCAGAGAGTGTCAAAAGCGCCGAAACTGTTTTTGCTTGAGGGCAGACGAGGCGGAAAACGGGGTTTTTTAAATGTATTGCCCACACTTTTTATAGAGGACGAAAGCGGTAATTTTTCAAAAGAAATGCTTGAAATTTACGGAAGCTACAAATCAGATCATTTAGAAAATACAGAGGACAACAAGCTATGAGCGGAATTTTATATGTTACGGGTACACCGATAGGCAACCTTTCCGACCTGTCGCCGAGAGCAGTGGAAACTCTTGAATCGGTAGATTTTATTGCGGCGGAAGACACAAGGGTTACGCTGAAACTTTTAAATCACTTTGGCATAAAAAAGCCGATGGTCAGCTATTTTGAGCACAATAAAAGAGAGCGTGGAGAGATTATCTGCGCAAGAATAGAGCAGGGCGAAAACTGCGCCATCGTTACAGATGCGGGTATGCCGTGTATTTCGGATCCGGGCGAAGATTTGGTAAAGCTCTGCGAAGAGCGTGGCATAAAGACGGTTGTAATTCCCGGCCCGAGTGCGGTTATTTCTGCGCTTGCCGTTTCGGGCCTTAGCACGGGAAGATTTACTTTTGAGGGCTTTTTGAGCGTAAATAAAAAGAGCAGATCAGATCATTTGAAAAGCCTTGCAAACGAGCACAGAACAATAATTTTTTACGAAGCTCCGCATAAATTGCCGCAGACTTTGCGTGATTTGTATGCGAGTTTTGGCGACAGGAAACTTACAATTGTGCGTGAGATTACAAAAATTCACGAGGAAGTTATCCGTACCACAACCAAAAATGCGGCGGAAAATCTAAGCGACGGCAGTGTTAAAGGTGAAATTGTGCTTGTGCTTGAGGGTGCGCCGCAGGTTGACGATACCGAAGAGCTTACACTTGAATATGCGGTTGAAACCGCTAAGAAGTTGATTGAAAACGGTGCAAGGGCAACAGATGCCGCAAAAGAGGCGGCGGCGCTGACAGGCTTTAAGAAGAACGAAATTTACAAGGAGCTGATCTGATGACATACGAACAGGCTATTGAAAAAATACATTCACTGCTGACATTCGGTTCTCGCCCCGGACTTGACCGAATGAGAATTTTTCTCGAAAAACTCGGCAATCCGCAGGATAAACTAAAGTATATTCACATTGCGGGTACCAACGGCAAAGGTTCGGTTTGTGCAATGCTTTCGGCTGTGCTTGTTGAGGCAGGTTACAAAACAGGTCTTTTTATCTCTCCGTATATAACGGATTTTCGAGAGAGAATACAGATTAATAACCGTATGATTTCAAAGGAAATGCTCACCGAGGCGGTGGAGAAAACATTTCCGATTATTGAGGAATTGCGTAATGACGGCGTTATTATTACAGAGTTTGAGTATGTAAACGCTTTGCAGTTTTATATTCACGCAAACGAGAAATGCGACATTGTTGTGCTTGAAACAGGTATGGGCGGACTTCTTGACTGTACAAATACAATTTTGCCGCCGCTTTGCTCGGTAATAACAACTATCGGACTTGACCATACGGCAATTCTCGGCAACACTATCGAAGAGATTGCGTGGCAAAAGTGCGGTATTATAAAAAACGGCTCGATTGCCGTTACTTCCAAGCAGGAAGAAAACGCAATGAGCGTGATTGAATGTACTTGTAAAAGCAGAAATGTTGAACTTTTCAAAAGTGAAAGTGCAAAAATAAAAGTGATTTCAGAAAGCCTTGAAAGCACTGTTTTTGAATATGACGGTACAGAGCTTGAATTGCATTTGATTGGCGAACATCAGTTGGAAAATGCAAAAACCGCATTGACCGCATTAAAAGCACTTTGCGACAGCGGTAAAATCATTGTAAGCAAAAATGCATTAAAGGCAGGTATGGCAAAGGCGGTAAACCCCGCAAGACTTGAACTTATGGGCAAAAATCCCGTAGTTTTGCTTGACGGAGCACATAATCCGAACGGAATTGAGGCGCTTAGCAAGGCGGTCAAAAAGTATCTGCCAAATCAAAAGCGGCTTTGCCTTATGGGTATGCTTGCCGATAAGGACAGTGCAAGCTCAATCAATCTGCTTGAAGGACTTTTTGAAGAAGTGTTTACGGTAACGGTCAACAATCCGAGAACTTTATCGGCCGAAGAACTTGCCGAAAAATGCAAACAGCATTTTCCGAAAGTTGAGGCATTCGATAATAACAAAAAGGCTCTCGAAACGGCGCTTGATAAGGCAAAAAATGAAAATATGCCGCTCGTTATCTGCGGTTCACTTTACCTTGCAGGCGAGCTAAGACCGTATTTATTGAAGAACGGTTAAAAAAACGCCCGACTTCGGCTTTCGCTGAAATCGGGCGTTCGTTTAGTTTTATACAAATTTATTAAGCTCTGCGTTGTAGGTATAATCTATGGCGGAGAGCTTTTTTACGATTTCATCTTTACTGATGTTTGCGTCTTCGCAAAGAGCATCAAGTGACGGATAGAAATCTCTTAACTTTGTGTTAATAAAACTTAATAAAATCATTGGGTCTGACGGTAAATTTAATTCTGACATAATGTCCTCCTGTTAATTGTTTTTATTTTTAAAGAATGAGCATATCCAATAGTAAAGCGGAATGGTGAGAAAAACTACCCAGCCGACTGTCCATCCGCCGAATATGTTAAAGTATCCCATAAGAATGTATGCCATTGCCGCAAGCACGGGAAAGGCAAAGTGGTCTGCCTTGCGTTTGTAAATTGCGTCAACAAGCGAATAGTAAAGCGGTATTGTCAGCAAAACTATCCAGCTAAGCGCCCAGCCAAAGCAAAAACCGCTGAATCCCCACCAAAGGAATACAACAAGCGCTATAGCGAAAAAGGGAAACGAATTCCAAAATTTTTTATGCTTTCCTCCTGCAAACATTTCGTCGGTCATATCGGCATCGTGCATTATATGACCGTCTTTATCGGTATAAACTCTCTGTTTTCCGTTTTCGTTTACAAACACTCCGTCCTTGCCTATATCAACCTTAGTGCCGTCTTTGTCTTGTACATGTATTCCGTCTGCAAAGCTGATGTGTACCTTGTCGCCGTTTTTCGCATCAACATGGATTCCGTTTTTAAAAGATACTTTATCCGCTTTTATATACTCTGTGCCCTCATCGCCTGTGTGGGGGTGTGTGTTGTCTGCGCTTTCCTCCGATACGGTTTCCTGCTCGGCTTCGGATTTTGAGGAATTGTTCGATTCTCCTTTTAAAAGTTCGTCAAGCGATACTCCGTAAATTTCGGCAAGCAATATTAGGTTATCCGTGTCGGGAGATGCCTCTGCCCGTTCCCATTTTGACACCGCCTGTCTGCTTACTCCTATTTTATTTGCAAGTTCTTCCTGACTTAAGTTGTGTTTCTTCCTGTATTGTAAAAGTCTGTTTGCAGTTTCTATGTCCATATTTCCTCCTTTGAGAGTTTGTGACGATCGTTCTGCCTCTCACTTTATCCAAATTATACACCGCAACCACTGTTTTTTGCAATACATTTTAGTTTTCATTTCCGCAACCGTCGGTTGCATAGAAAATTTTGCATGCAATATTGCGTTAATAATGTATATAATTGCTAATATGTCAATATTGTTAGCTTGACATAATTAATAATAAAATGTATAATAATATTGATAAACGATGATTGCTCGTTTTATTGGCGCTCACCGCCACAAAGGGCAGACTTAGTTATTGGTGCTCACCGCCATAAAGGGCAGACTTAGTTATTGGCGCTCACCGCCACAAAGGGCAGACTTAGCAATCAACAAAAAGGAAGAGGTTTTCCTCTTCCTTTTACTGATTTATGAGGTGTTTTATGTCAGAACTTAGTACTCCTTATTTTTATTATGTAGAAGATGAATATATAAATTTTCTCAAGAAAAAAGAAATTGAAAAAAGAAATTTTACCAGAGTGCCTAATGTACATTATTGGAATACTAAAAAATTTGTTTTTGGCGCTGTGCTGGAAATAAATAATATGTTATATTTTGCGCCGGTTACATCATATGCAAAATCGCAAGAAGATTTAATCCTTTTACGAGATAAAAAAGATAATAAAATTCTTGGATCAATACGCTTTAATTATATGATTCCCGTACCAAAACAATGTTTGCATAAACTTGAGATTAAATCATTGCCCACTGAAAAAAGCAGAGTTCATACAAGTAAAGAATTATCGTTTTGTAGGAGAAAGAGAGATAATATATATAAAACTGCATTAAAAACATATAAGAGAGTAACGGAAAAGAAAAATGAAGAACTTGTTGCAAATAGTTGTGATTTTAATTTACTTGAACAGGCATATCAAGAATATTGCAATAATAAAATCAATACATAAACATAAAAGTTTTACAAACAACAAATGACAGCTATCAATAAATAATAGCTGTCATTTTTATTTTAAATCAACCTATATAAGTAAGGTCTTCGGTGTTGAGTTCGCTTGTACGCATTGCAGGTTTGCAAAGCGGAATTTGTTTGCCTTTCTTAATAAAGAGAGGTACTTCGTTAAGTGCAACTTCAATGAAGTGTACGCCCTTTTCCATAGGCTTGGTTTCTACATTTTTACCGCTTAGTTTAACAAAAGTCATATCTTCAGGGAGATATACATATCTGCCGCTTACATTCTGCTCATAAACAGGGCAAATCATACATTCGTTACCGAGCATAACCTGAGTTTCACACTCTCTTGCCATTTTATCGTCGGGATAATCAAAAGCAAGCGGGCGGAAAATCATATCGTTGTTTTCGCTTGCCTTTTTAAATGTATCGTAAAGATAAGGGATAAGTCTGTAGCGAACGGTTACAACATCTCTGAAATCTTCGGAGTTTTCAAAGTTGTAACATTCCTGGTTTACTGTACCGAGAGCGGAGTGGTTACGCATAAGAGGGGTAAATACTCCGAGAGCAAGGAAACGAAGAACAAGGTCACGGGTTGCGTTTTCGTTAAATCCGCCGAGGTCGGCGCCGCAGTAGAGGAAACCGCACATATTTGCGGACGGGAGCATTTTAAGGTTAAGAAGAATGTGTGACCACCATGAATGGTTGTCGCCAAACCAGATACCGCTTGAACGGTGTGCACCGATGTAAGAGGCTCTTGAGAACATAAGAATTTTGCCGTCGCCGAATTTCTTTGCAAAGTGTTCTCCTGCGGCTCTTGTCATATTTGCGCCGTAAATGTTATGAACTCTGTCGTGGCAAACAGGCTTGCCGTCAATCATATGATAGATGCTTGAGTAATCCTCGGGGCTGTTGGAAAGTCCGAGGAAAGTATCTTTGAGGTTAAAGAATTTTGAAAGGTCGAGGTTTTCGCCCTCAAGTGATTTTGCCTTATTAAGCGCTTTTTCAAGTCCTTTTGTTGAATAGAAAATAGCCGGCTCGTTCATATCGTTCCAGAAACCGTCAATGCCTGCGTCTGTAAGTCTGTCGTATTTTGCGCCGAACCAGTCACGAACTTCTTTCTGCATAAAGTCAGGGAAACCTACAATACCCGGCCATACGCCGCCTTCAAAAATCTCGCCGTCCTCGGTTTTGCAGAAGTAATCGTTTTCAACGCCTTCTTCGTAAACATCGTAGCCTGCTTCTTTTTTTACACCTGCGTCAATGATAGGGATAAGGTGAATACCTTGCTCTTTCTTTTCTTTTACATATTCTGCAAAATTCGGGAATTTGTCTTCGTCAACTGTGAAGTCCTTGTAGTCTTTCATATAGTCAATGTCAAGATATACGCAGTCGAGCGGAATCTTTGCATCATCATAACCTTTGATTACGCCGTCAACGGCAGCTTTGTCGGGATAACTCCAACGGCTCTGCTGATAACCGAATGCCCAGAACGGCGGAATGTAACTCTGACCGATTGCACTGCGGAACTCTTTTACAATGTCAATCGGCTTATTGCTCTCGTTTTCGATAATGTAGATGTCAAAATCTGTACCGTCAACAGTGATTTCTGTGCGGCTTGGTTTTGTGTAACCGATGTCCCAACGGATTTTTGCGGGGAAATCAATAAAAATACCGAAAGTCTTGCTGCCGTTTAACATAAGAAAGTTGTGTGCGGCGTAGAGTGAACTTTTTGTTTCTGTGTGGAATGGGTCATCGCTGCAAAAGCTCTCATATACCCAGCCACGCTTGTTAATTCCTCTCGGAGCTTCGCCAAGTCCGAAAACTATGTCGCTGTCCTGCATATCAAAGCTAAAAATGAATTTGCCGTCAATGATTTTGTAATCAACGGGGAATTTATTTATGTCGATTCCGGCAAAATCTTTTACAACAGCGTCTGTACGGATAGGGGTGCCGCTTGTGTACTTTGTAATCATTTAATATCGCTCCTTTGTAATGAAATTATTACCTCGGTATGACCGTCTGTGCCAAGGATTTGATACATTTTCATTATATAGGCAGAATTGTAAAAAATCAATCTAAATATTAAATATTCACCAAAATATTAAAGAAAAAGCAAAAAAAGAGCCATACCTAACAGTATGACTCCTAAAATTTCAGTAATTTTTAATTAGCAGAAGAATACATCCATTGAACTTTCTTCGCCGTCGGCAACAAAGTAAGCTTTGTTTTCGTCAGGCTTGAGGTAAATTGAAATTTCCTTTACATCTTTACCGTATGTAGCTTTAACATTATTAATAATGTCTTCTACCGAGTTCTGCTTGTTGTTAAACTCAACAATAAAGTTTACCTTTGTTTCAGTTTTAACTTCTGCAGGAGCTTCAGCCTTTGTCTTAGCAGCCTTTGCTGCGGCAGCTACGGCAGCAGGTTTCTTTGGAGCAACCTTTTTAGGTGCGGTTTTCTTTACAGGAGCTTCCTTTACGGGAGCAGTTTCTTTTACAGCAGTTGCAGTAGCCTTTGTTTCTACCTTTGCATCCTTGGCAGCTGCCGATTTTGTAGCAGTTCTTCTTGTTGCCATTGTAAAATCCCTCTTTCTTAAAATATAAATAAATACATAAAATCACTGTGAAATAACAATAAAAACAACTATTTTTATTTATATATATTATACAATTCAAAGTACAAAAAGTCAATAAAAGCAAATAATTTCAGCGGATAATACATATTTGTAAAATTATTTGCTTTTCATTGGTTAGTTTGCACCATATGCTCGACATAATTTTGTACAAAATGATATTTTTCTATGATATTAATTTTTTATATACCTCCAAAATTCAGCTGTATTACTGCGTAAGCATTGAAAAAATGAGTTATTGTGCTATACTTAAATGTGTTTTATTTTTAGGGGGAAAAGGAAATGTTAGAAAACTTTATTGTAGTTGCACAACAGGTACTTGTGCTGTTTATTTTGATTTCGTTGGGCTTTGTTTGCGGTAAGAAAAAAATCATTACCGATGTATCCGCAAAGCATATAAACAACCTTGTTTTGTATTTTGTTACACCGTGCGTTATGGTGTCTGCTTTTCAGCGTGATTTTACACCTGAACTTTTGGGCGGACTCGGAATTATGACGATTTGCGCAACAGCCGTTATGGCTGCAACCATACTTTTGGTAAGCCTTATTTTTAAGGGTAAGGACAGCAAAAAAAGAGTGTTGAGATTTGCAACAGTTTTTTCAAACTGTGCGTTTATGTCGTTCCCGTTGCAGGAGGCTGTGCTCGGTGATGACGGTTTGTTTTACGGCGCAGTGTTTGTAGCTGTGTTCAACATTCTTGTATGGACATACGGACTTGTATGTATGAGCGGAGATATTAAAGAAATTTCTGCCAAAAAGCTGATTACCAACCCGGGTATTATCGGTGTTGTAATTGCGATAATTATTTTTGCGCTTAACATAAAGCTTCCGTATATGGTAGGTCAGCCTGTTGAATATATGGCGGCTTTAAATACACCGTTGCCGATGATGATTATAGGTTACTACCTTTCCGAGGCAGACCTTAAAAAAGCATTTTCAAATGTATCTGTTTATGTTGCAATGGGTTTAAGACTTGTTTTGGTACCTGTCATAACCGCAATTGTGCTTTATCTGTGCAAGGTGGAAACAACTCTTGCGGTTGCCTGTGTAATCGCATCTGCCGCACCGACTGCCGCTACAACTACAATGTTTGCGGTAAAATACAATAAAGATACCGAACTTTCGGTAAGTATTGTGGCGGTTACTACAGTATTTTCAATCATAACTATGCCGCTTGTAATTGCGTTTGCGCAAACACTGACAGCATAAACGGAGGATATTATGCCAAAATCATCGGGACAAAAGCTTAAGCTTTTATATCTGCGTGACATTCTTCTAAAGAGAACCGACGATAACCACGGAATGACTGCGACTGAAATTATTGACGCATTAAGTGAATTTAATATAAAGTCCGAGCGAAAAAGTCTTTACGATGATATCAGCTCTCTCCAAATGTACGGACTTGACATTGAAAAAATCAAATCAAATACCACAAGGTATTATGTCGCTTCAAGAGATTTTGAGCTTGCGGAGCTTAAACTGCTTGTCGATGCAATTCAAAGTTCAAAATTTATTACACGCAAAAAAAGTATGGAGCTTATCGGAAAAATTGAGGGACTTGTAAGTAACTTTCAGGGAAAAGAACTTAAGCGTGATGTCTTTATTACAAACAGGGTAAAAGGTCTTAACGAAAAAATATATTATGTTGTCGATACACTGCAAACTGCGATTTCCAATGACCGAAAGGTCAGCTTTTTGTATATGAAGTGGGATATAGGGCAGGGTGCAAATATTGTAAAAACCGCAAGGCGTGACGGCAAGAGATATGTAATTTCACCGATTTGGCTTTGCTGGGACGACGAAAATTATTATATGATAGGTTACGACAGCGAGGCGGATAAGATAAAGAATTACCGAGTAGATAAGATTGAAAGCGTTGAAGTACTTGAAGACAAGCGTGAACCTAATGACGAAATACAGAAATTTGACGGCGCCGAATATACAAGAAAGATTTTCTCGATGTACGGCGGAGAGGAATTTGAAGTTACAATGCTTGTTAATAACGAACTTGTAGGCGTAATTGCAGACAGGTTTGGTGACGATATTTTTATTGTAAAAGAAAACGATAATCAGTTCAGATTCAGTGCAAAAATTTCAATAAGCAGTCAGTTTTATGCCTGGGTATTCGGACTGGGCGGAGGTGTTAAAATCTTGTCACCGCAAAGGGTGGTAGACGGATTTAAAGAACATCTTAATTCTGTAAATAATAATTATTCGGCAGATAATAATGACAACTGACAATGTCTGATTTTTAAGCTCTTTATATACAAAATTGTTTTTATGGCAGTGATTTTTGTTTTATTGAAAATCACTGCCGCTTTTTGATATAATAATAATCATACGCACAAAAAATAAAATTTTATTATAGTAAAATTTTATCTTAATAAAGATATTGAGTATAATTAATTAAAAATTATGATAATAAAAGATAACAAAAAGTAAAATTTTACATTCGGATGATTAATTTGTATAATTTTGCTTTATTTTGTTCTGTATTGTATTGACAATAAAACATTTTTGTATTATTATATTTATAAAACAAAATAATATTATAAAAGGGGTAATATCAGTGGCAATAAGATTTTTGAACTCTGTAACATCTACAAGTTCAAGCTTTCGAGTTTCGTGCGGAGAGCTTGTTGTGGATGATTTATGGAGCGTTCATCACGAAGTAGAGCTGGGTGTTGTCAGGAGCGGTTCTATTACAATTGAAACCGCAATCGGTGTTGAACAGCTCAACAAAGGCGATATTTTCTTTATCGCACCAAACCAGAAGCACAGATTTGACAACAACAACAATGTGTATATTGAGATTATGCTTTTAAATCTTAATGACGGTGCAAATCTTACACAGCAGTTTATTCCGAATGCAATTATAAAGAGCATAGTAGGCGGAAACTGTACTAAGTTTTTCTCTTTTAAGCCGGGGGAGGATTACTACAATAATGTTTCCGAATGTTTTGAATCTGCTTTTAGGGCAGAGGTTGACAAGCCGAGAGCATTTTATCTTCTGGCAACAGGTAAATTTTATGAACTTTACTATTATTTGTTTGAGTCAGGAAAGTTAGAAATTTACGATATTGAAACACAGGGCAAAAAGGATAGGGCTTTGCGCAGAGTTACAGAGTATATCAACGAGAATTTCTGCAATCTGCTTACTCTCGACATTATTGCAGAGCACACAAACTTGAGTAGATATTACATTTCGCATCTGTTTAAAGAGCTTTTGAACACAACTTTCATTAATTATCTTAATGAACTTCGTTTGTCAAGAGCGGCACTTTTGCTTACAACAACCGATACTCCTGTTATTGAAATCGCAGGAAAATCAGGTTTTAATAATATTTCTAACTTTAACAGAGCGTTCAAGATGTACTACGGCATTACACCGTCAAAGTACAGAAAATCAGAGCGCAGTAAAGCTAAGGTTTAAAATTTTAATTTAACAGGCAGTCAGTCTTATGGGGTTATAGAAACTGACTGCCTGATTTTTTGTGTTTTTTATTAAAAATTGGGGTAATTTACGGTTTAGCGGAATATTCGTAAAACAATTATAAAAGTTTGGTCAACCTTTAAAAAGGCTTGACCTAAATTTTTTAATTATTTCCCTGTCATTTAGAACATAACTGTTTATTATAAAAACAAAAAGCAAAAGCCCGACCGAAGTCGAGCTGATTGCTTATAAAAAAGAGAGAGGAAAATATCTATGAAAAAATGAGTTATTAACTTTGTAATGTAAGTTTTATCAGTAGTTGTCTTACACATATATAATACCATACGAACAGTGACAACAGTGTGACAAAATATTGGTAGTTTTCCGAAATTTAAACATTTTTTTAGAAATTAATCAAAAATATCGTTTGTCGGGTTAGATTTGACCTTTTTGTGTACTTTCAGAGTGTTGTTATTGTCGCAAAAAGCAATGAAAACTTCGCTCGTTTTTATATTTTGCTTTTTGAGTTCTTTTTTTAACCACTCAATATTATTTCCCGTGGCTTTAAGATTTCTTTCCAAAACCTTGCCGTCCTGTATCACTACCGCCTCTACACCGGATTGAAGAACCGTAATTTTCATATCATCGGGAGTGAGCGGTCGATTTTTGTCTTTCGGTAAAATTGAAAGCTGACCGTTGCTTTCAAGGATAACGGTTTGTATCTCATCAAAATTAAAATATCCCTTTGAACGGCACATTACCAAAATTTCATTTATATCTATCTTTGCGGTACTTAAGTTTTTGTTGTAAAATTTGCCGTTATCGTAAATTATAATAGATTTGCCCGTAATGAATCTTCTTAGAAGAAGCGACTTTTGCGATAGGAAAGTCAACATAATTGCTATAAGCGAGTAAATAACCATAGCCATTACACCGTCATAAATATCGGTAAATTCGCCTGTCGCCAGTTCGGCGGCGATTGAACCTATTGTAATACCGTTGATGTAGTCAAACATATTAAGCTCTGACATCTGCTTATTTCCCATCAGCTTTGCAAGCAAAAACAGGACTGTAAGCGAGATCGGTGCGGTTATAAATACTCTGAAAAAATCCATAATAACCTCCTGTGCTATGGTTATTATGGATTTCTTTTTATATTTTATTCGTTTTTGAATTTTATGTTAGGCGATATATAATTTAGCTGAGGAATTTCGTTTAAATGATTTAAAAATTCAGGTCAAGGTTGACCAAACTTTTATAAAACCTTACCGATTACCAAGGCTTGATTGTGCCTGTGAGTTCTGTAACGCTCTTCATACCGTTTTTATCAAGGTATTCATTAATTCCCTCGGCAATTTTAATCGGTGCGTATGGGTCTGAGAAGAACACTGTGCCAATCTGCAATGCGCTTGCGCCTGCAATCATCATTTCAACTGCGTCTTGCCATGTGCTGATGCCGCCCATACCGATAATCGGAATTTTAACGGCATTAGAAACCTGCCAAACCATTCTTACTGCAACGGGGAACACTGCAGGGCCGCTCATTCCGCCTGTATTGTTGCGGATAATCGGGCGCTTTGTGTTTATGTCTATTCTCATACCTGTTAGTGTGTTAATCATTGAAATTGCGTCTGCGCCGTTTGCCTCTGCCGACTTAGCAATCTCGGCAATATCTGTAACATTCGGACTTAGCTTTACAATAAGCGGTTTTGTGCAGTGCTTTCTTACCGCACTTGTAATTGAACCTACCGATTCACAGCTTGTACCGAACTGAACGCCGCCGCTCTTTACATTAGGGCAGGAAATATTCATTTCTATCATATCAACATCAGTTGAAGAAAGTTTTTCTGCCATTTCGCAGTATTCTTCCGGTGTGTTGCCTGCAATATTTGCGATAACTCTTGTGTTTTGCTGTTTAAGCCAAGGAAGATCGTCGTTTATAAATACATCTACGCCCGGATTTTGAAGTCCGACGGCATTTAAAATACCCGACGGAGTTTCTGCGATTCTTGGCGGTGGGTTGCCGTCACGCTTTTTTAATGTAATGCCCTTGCACGAAATACCGCCAAGTTTTGAAAGCGGATAAAATTCGCCGTACTCCTTACCGAATCCAAATGTGCCCGAAGCGGCGATAAGCGGATTTGAAAACTCTACTCCGGCAATTTTTACAGATAAATCAGCCATTAAAATACAACCTCCTCTGCGTTGAATACAGGTCCGTTTTTGCAGACATGCTGCATAATTTCTTCACCGTTTTTGCGTACCTTAACGGCGCAGACAAGACAAGCGCCGATTCCGCAAGCCATTCTTTCTTCAAGTGAAATCTGACAAGGCTTGTTAAATTCTTTGCAAACTTGAGCAATTGCCTTAAGCATCGGGGTAGGACCGCAGGCGCAAACCTCGTCAACTTCATTTATCTTTTCTTTAAGTACATCTGTAACAAATCCGTGTACGCCTGCACTGCCGTCATCTGTTGTAAGTACAAGCTCGGCGCCTGCATTTTTAAAATCATCTTGTAATATAATAAGGTCTTTGTTACGGAAACCCGTGATAACAAGCGGATTTTCGGTTTGCTTTGCTGTATAGAGCATAGGAGGAACACCGATGCCGCCGCCGATAAGGCAGTAGCGCTTGCCTTTTTCAATATTAAAGCCGTTGCCAAGCGGAGCAAGAATATCTACAGCTTCACCCTTTTTCATTTCTGACATAATCTTTGTGCCCTCGCCCTTAACCTGGTAAACAAGGCGGAGTACGCCGTTTTCGCTGTCGCACACCGAAATAGGTCTGCGCAGAGTTTTTGACGGAACATATACATGGGCAAACTGACCGCATTTTGCAAGCGGTGCAAGTTCGTCATTTTTTACACGCATATCAAAAATTCCGTCTGCAATTTCTTCATTTGACAAAAGCTCAAAGGCTTTAACATCATATTTCATATATTTCTCTCCTTTTGCAACAGAATGATTTATTTAATTAATATAGTTTAACACTATGGTAATAACACGCAGGGTATCGTTTTTATATGCATAGCTTGAGGTGTCAAGCTCGACTTCTCCCCAAAGCATATTGTTGGCGCTTTCAATGTAGTTTACTACATAACCGTCTTGTACAAGTGTTGAATAAGCGTCTTCAAAGTCAAGACTGTCATCAACAATTATGTTGAAATAATTGTCACCGTTTACGGCGGAATTTGCAAGTGCATTTGAAATTGTATTGTCATTTTCTTCATCAAACGCATAGAGGATAGGTGCAGTTTGATTATAATAATTGTACTCGGTAGAATTACATTCGGGCACATAGAGGTTGCCGATAAGGTTTTCGTCGTTATTATAATTATCGGGTTCTATTTCATCAAAAAGGTCATCTGCTCTGTGCGAGGAATACATTTGCTCGTCTGTAAGATTAAAGTAGTAGTAGTTGGAAAACTCATCTTCCGAGTCGTTCCATGTTACATCGACCTGATACCAATTACCGTCAATTTTTGCGCAGTTCCATTCGTGTCCGACATCACCGGTCATTCCTGCAATACTTACACATTCAATGCCGAGTTTGTTGCACAAAAGCTGAAATGCCCTGGCATATCCTTCACATATGGCTTTGCCGTCAACAAGAACTCCGTAGGCGTTACTGACATTTCCTTTTGTGTTATTGTTGTAGGCAGCCTCGTCATCATATACGCAATTTGCAATAATATAATCGTTGACATACTTTTCACGCTCATACTCCGAAGAATACATAGTTGCGTTGTTTACAAAGTCGTTGAGTGCCTCGTTAAATTTTTCTTTTTGTGTTTCAAGCGTTGTGCCTGAAGAAATAAAGGAAAGTTCTACATATGTTGAACCGTCGTAATCGTAGTAAGAAAATGTGTTTTTTATCCAGAATATATCGGGGTGGTCGTTTTTAAAAGCTATTATTGCCTCGTAAATATCTTTTTGCGTAAGCGTGCCCGTACATTGTATTTCTGCGGGAACGGGTTTTTGACATTCGTTTTCAATTTGTGCGTAAAGATTTTTAATGTGTTCGTTTGTTATTGCCGAATAGCTGTACGATGTTTGCTTCGGCTCCGGTATCTCTGACAAAAGCGCTTCACTTTCGCTTGTCGGCTTAAAATCAGAATTGTCGAAAATCTTAAATTTAAAAGAACAGCCGGCAATTGAAAAACATAGCGCCAAAGGCAAAGCAACCGCAAGTGCTTTCTTTGCAACAGTCTGTATTTTATGGATGTTCAAAAAATCATCTCATTACATATAATATATCATTTATAATTTTACTTTATTTTGGCTTTATAGTCAATTCAAAATTTATTTTTTGAAAAATTGTTGCAATTAGTGCAACTTTTAGGATTTTTTTATGCATAGTTGGAGGTGAATAATTTGATTATTTTTAACAAAGAAAAGTACGAGGGTATTGCCGCAGAAGATAATGCGGGGATTGTGGGCGAAAACCTTGTGAGTAAAGTTGAATTTACGGTGAATGATTTTGTCGGCAAAAATACGATTGCCGCAATTCATTTAAGATTTAAAGACGGCAGTGTAAACACGGTTGCACCGCAAACCGTAAAAACTGTTAACAACAGCACATATATAATGTGGAAAATCGGGAAAAACGATATTTTCTGTCACGGCTGGGTTGAGGTTCAGCTTGAATTAAGAGAGGAGGAAACCACTTTGCAGACCGATATTGTAAGATTGTTTGCGGGAGAATCCATACCGATTGAGGACAAGGGATTCACCAATCCCAACAGCGAAACGCTTGCATTGAGAGATGAGACAAAAAAATGTTGGGATAAAATTGCAGAGCAAAATAAGCAGATTGAAAACAATATAAAAGTTATTGCCGACAGCGACATTACTCTTAAAGAAGAAAAAGCAAATAAGGTTACGCTTAAGGCTGATGTTACGGAAGAGAGCTATCCGAGTGTTGCATATCTTGAAAACTATTATTATGATTATAATGATGTTGATGATGAGATACAAAACCTTAAAAGCAGTATCGATACAAAGCTCAATTTAAAAGCGGATAAGGCGGATACTCTTGCCGGTTACGGAATTACCGATGCCTATGATAAAACGTATATAAACCGATCATTAAACCTTAAGCTTGACAAAAGGCCATTCGATACGGAACCAAAATATAATAGTCCTAACTATGTAACGAGCGGCACTGTGTATAACAGTGTTAATTCGCTTAGGCAGACCGTTGTGCAGAACAAAGCCGATATAGAAAAATCGCTTGCAAACAAATATGATGCGGCGAATAACGAAATCGGTTCGGGAGAATTATCTCCGGCGCAGACAATTTATGAGGGCAGTGAGGGAAACTTCGTTTACGCAAAGAACGGCGACGCAGTTACTGTGTCTGTAAATATTACAAGTATGTTGGCGGATAAAAACTATTTACAAATGTCGGGTTTGCCGTTCCCGTCAAAAGCAGAAAGTAGACTTGCAAGTATTGCCGTATATTCTACAAAGAATAACTTGCGTAATGTGAGAATAGACGGTTCGTGGATTTACATAAGTGCACCGTCCGATAAATTTGTTGAAGATGAAAAAATGAATTTTGTTGTTACATATATTATTCGCAGATAGGAGGATTAAAATGGAGGTTACAGAAAAAATTACGCTTGATATGCTTACAAAAGAGGGAGTGAGCGTGTTAAGACAGAAATTTATAAACATTAACGATGTTGAGGTACAGGTTGGTGAAAATGTCCGCAATGCTTTTACAAACTGTGAAGATGACAGAAAAATTTTAAAAGAACAGCTTTCGGAAGATTACTACAACGCAGTTATGGCAGTCTGGGGACTTTAAACATCACAAAAGCGCAATCGTGTTGCAGACGATTGCGCTTGCTTTTTTTGTTTGAGTGATTTTGTTTAGCAGGTATGCATAGTATAATTTTACAAACATTTTCCAATAACGGCAATTGCGTTTGAACGACAGATTTCTTGTGCATTTTCCCGCAGATTTGCGGCAAAAATATTATCGCCGCACCGTACACCGTATTCGTGCAAAATACGCTTAAATCTTTTTGGTACTGCCGGATAATCAAAAATAAGGTAGTAAACTCCGTCTTTTTCATAGGCAGAATTTTTGTTGCAGCACACATTCTGTTTGTAAAGCAACTGAATTACATCAAGAAAATTCTTGCTGTTGCCCACATCGTAGCAGCTGCATTTTTTACCGTTTTGCAGTCTGTATTTTTTCCTTTTTTTATCCTCAACCGTCAGCAGCAGCATACAACCGTCAACAGTCGGAAGCGCCTCCACAATTATTCGTTTATCTTTTATTTCTATATCTGTTTTAAAACAGGCTATCTGCAAAATTCGCATAAGTATCTTTCTGGAATGGCTGTCATACAGGCTTAAAGTATCATAATCAAGCGAAAAATCTCGCATATCTTCATCGCAGAGAGTTATCAGTATTTTATTGCTTTTTATTTTATCAATCGTCAAAAAATCTCTCTCCTCACATTGTGCTTTGCCGCAAAATTATTCTTATATATATTATGATGAAATGCCGTTTCCTGCAAGTAATTATTTTTGGAAATATACCAAGCAAATTATAGTAATATTTTTGTTAAAACGCATAATATGCTTGTCAAAAATCCTCAATAATGTTACTATGTTATTGTAATAATAAAAATTAACAAAAGAAAGGATGTTTTCTATGCCGCAATGGCTCAACGATTCGGTTTTCTATGAAATTTACCCGCAAAGCTTTTATGACACCAACGGTGACGGTATCGGTGATCTTAACGGTATCATCGAAAAACTCGACTATGTAAAAGGGCTCGGCTGTAACGCAATCTGGCTCAACCCCGTTTACGATTCACCGTTTATGGACGCAGGTTATGATGTTCGTGACTACAAAAAGGTTGCTCCCCGCTACGGCACAAACGATGACCTCGTAAGACTTTTTGACGAGGCTCACAAAAAAGGAATGAAAATTCTCCTTGACCTCGTTCCCGGCCACACATCGGACACTCACCCTTGGTTTTTAGAGTCTAAAAAAGCTCAAAAGAGTGAGTATACAAACCGTTATATCTTTACAAAATCAGTATGGGACGCACCGCCGCAGTACAGAATGATGTGCGGTATCTGCGAGCGTGACGGTAACTATTTGGTAAACTACTTCAGCTCACAGCCTGCTCTCAACTACGGTTTTCACGAAATCACACATCCGGAGTGGCAACTGCCGTGCGACCATCCGGACTGCCTTGCTACAGTAGAGGCAATCAAGGACATTATGCGTTTCTGGCTTGATATGGGCGCAGACGGTTTCAGAGTTGATATGGCAGACTCGCTCGTAAAGAACGATGATGAAAAGGTTGCAACAGCAAAAATCTGGCGTGGTATCCGTGAAATGCTCGACAAAGATTATCCTGAGGCTGCAATGGTAGCCGAATGGTGCAATCCCGAAAGAGCAATCAACAACGCAGGTTTCCATATGGACTTCTATCTTGACCACCACGGCAACGGTTACAGCAGACTTTTCCGTTACGGTGACGATGAGGGCAATAAGGGTATTTTTAATCCAAACGGCAAGGGCGATATTAAGAACTTTACAGACGAATATCTCCCTGCTTATGAGCTTTCAAAGAATAACGGCTACATTAGTTTTATGACAAATAACCATGATATGCCGAGAATGACACACTACTTCGGTATGGATGCAATTAAACTTGCGTATGCAATGATTTTCACTATGCCGGGTGTTCCGTTCCTTTACTATGGTGACGAAATCGGTATGAAATATCAGGAAAACCTCGTAAGCAAAGAGGGCGGATTCAGCCGTACAGGTTCGCGTACACCAATGCAGTGGAACAGCGGCAAAAACCTCGGTTTTTCTGCAAGCGATACACCTTACCTCCCTGTTGATACAGACGAAAACGCACCTACAGTTGAAAATCAGCAGAACAACCCTGACAGTATTTATAAGGTTGTTACAGACATTATTGCCATTCGTCACGCAAACGATGACCTTCACGGCAACGGTGATTTTGAAATGATTTTCGAGCCGGGTAAATTCCCGTTCGGATATAAGAGAGGCAAGTTTGTAATGCTCTTTAACCCACTCGGCAAAGACAGCGAAATCGAAATCAATGCTAAGGACGCTAAAAAAGTATATGAAATCGGTACAACAGAGGTTGCTGACAATAAGGTAAAAATGTCGGCACAGAGTTTTGTTATGCTTGAATTTTAATAGATTTATTTAAAAGTTACGGCGGCAATCCTATTTGGATTACCGCCGTTTTTGTTGATGATTATTTGTCAAAGTTGGAGTAAATTATAGTTTAGCAAATTGCTTAAAGTTATCCCAATATTTAGAATAGAACATTGTTAATTAGGCTGTCCGGCTTGAATTAAAATTTATGCATTAACATCTACATATTTTAATGTCATATTAACGCAAAACTTATTATCGACATCAACAGCTTCAAAATATCCGCCATAAACCTCTGCCATATTTCTCATTGAACGCAGTCCAATTCCTCCGCCTTTATGTTTTGTGGACTCATAGCCTCGGTCACTTTTCTTTAAATCTCCGCAAAAATTATTCGTTGCAGCAATATAAATATAGTCGCCCTTATAGTCGATTGACAAATCAAAATATTTTCTGCCCTCGCTTATTGTTTTGCATGCGGAAATTGCATTTTCACTTAAGTTTCCTAAAATACCGCAGAAGTCAACTTCGGGTATTTCGGATTTAGGAGGCATATTTATTTTCCAAGTAATATCTATTTCATTGTCAATTGCGCTTTGGCGATAATAATTCAGCACTGCGTTTATAGCGTTACTGCTGCATAATCTTACGGGAGCAGTAATATTAAGTGCCTGATAGTACTTGCAAAGGTATTTTCTCAATGAGTCCAAATCGCCCTCGTCAAGCAAACACTGCGCAAGATGTACCGAGTGTTTTAAATCGTGTCTGGCTTTTGCGGTTTGATTAATATATGTTTGCAGAGATTCGTTATAGCTTGTCTGTATTTCAAGCATAAAGTTCTGTTCTTCAAGCTTGGTCTTTTCAATTGTAGTTTTACTGAATATGTAAAACAGCGCAAATACCAATATATACAGCAAAAATATAATACTGTTAATCATTAACGCCTTTATGCCAATCATTCCCACACGCAAATTCAAATATGTGATCGGTATGGAGTAAATATTTAACAGAGTTACAATAATCGGTAAAACCATAAATGAATACCAAAGCTTTTTATATTTAATGTTATCTATCATCCAGGAATAATATTTCAGCATAGGATACGCAAGTATTGCCATAAAGAACAAACTTATTCCCATAAACAGCAAATCAAACGAAAAACTTATTCCGTAATCCATTTCCGGCTTATAAAACGATTCAATTTCATAAGTAAACAGTGAGAAAGTCGAAAACAGACATATAACGCTCAAAAACACAAACAGAGTTTTGGCAAAATCTGTTTTTACCGTATACCGTAACAGTAAAAAGCAGATTATCATATCGGGCATAAGCACCGTGTTTATCGTACGAATGTTAAAAAGTACCGTTATTAAAGAAGATACCGTTGCAATAATTACAAAAGCCCCCGCCAAAAGCAAAGCAATTTTTTTAACCGAAAATTTAAGCTGATTTTTCATCGGCAAATAACACATTATACTTGCGGGAATGATTATAGAAAAAGAAAAAAGTCCCTTTAAAAATTCTACCCTATCCATATTATCCTCAAATCCGCTGATTTTCCCTTAATTTTTTAAACATATGATCTCTTACCCGTTTTTCTATGATACTTTTTTCACGCACTTTTATCGAAAATCTTGTACCGTTGCCCATTATACAAAGAGCACCGTCAATGCGCTCAATATAATCCGCATTAAGAACAACGCCACGGTTTACGGGTATAAATCTTTCGTCATTATCGGTAAGTTTTAAAAATTCATTCATAGTCATTCTTGTGCGGTATGTCATACCGGACACAACAGAAATATTCAGATAATGTGCATCGGATTCAATAGACATAATCTCTTTGACAGAAATCATTACGGATTTTCTGTCGCAAACAATCCGAATAAATTTTGCTTTATCTTTTATGTAAAAAGCCGCTTCGTCAAGAACTTTGTAAATTTGTTCGGGCATATACGGTTTTATTATATAGTGAAACGCATGAACAGAAAAAGCCTGCATCATAAAGTCGGAACTTGTAGTAACAAAAACAATTAGAATATCTTTGCTGATTTTTCTAAGCTCCTCGGCAAGCTCAATTCCGTTAATAGGGCTCATATAAATATCTATAAATGCCGCATCATATAGATTTTCACTGCATTTATTTAAAAAATCTTGTCCGTTTAAAAAACAATCTACCGAGCCTTGTTCACTTCTGATTGTAAAATATCCGTTGCACACACGGGCAAGAATATCCATATATCTTTGTTCATCGTCAATTACGGCGATTTTCATTATCACACCACCAAAAATAAATAACCTTTTTATAATTATAACACAAAACTTAAGAAATGTGCATTATTATAAAAAGGTTTGCTAAAAATGTATTATATGCCAAAAACAGTCGCCTAAGCGACTGCCTCTGGATTTAGAAGTTTTGAAATTAACGTGAAAACGTGAATAGCTGTTTAATTATTAATCTCTGCATCTGCAGTGTCGCCAAAGAAGTTAAAACGGAAGAGTTTGCTCTCGTCGTTTTTATTCTCGCAAATAATGCTTGCTTCGGCAATCTTACCGCCCTCAATGAGTTTTGTAAGACCGACGATCTGGCAGAGTTTGCTTTTAAGATTTAATCTGTCGCCTTCGTTAGTAACGAGAAATACATTACCCTCGCAAGTATCAAGAACAGCGAGAAATTCGGCTACATCAATATTGTGTAAACTAAGAATAGGTGTCATAAAAAATTCCTCCAAAATGATAATATAAAATTGTTGTGCCATTTACCATTTGGCAAAATAATTATTTATGTTCGACCTAATTAAACCTTACTCGAGTAGTCTGACTGTATAATCAGTCGATAGTCAAGCGGACTGTTTACTTGACAATTATTATTATAATCACAATTTCATAAAAGTCAACAATTTTTTTTATAAAAATTTGTTGCAAAGTCAAATTAAATGTGAACAGCTTACAAAGTAGTGTGTATAAATATATATATTATGCACAAAAATCATTTGATAAACAAATTTGTTTGCTTATTAAAATTATAATGCTGTTAGTGAAAATAACTACCAAAAGGGAAAGTTAAGCGTCAAAAAATCACTTTTTTTACAAAAATAAAATTATTATATATTGAGATTTTTGCGGCTATGGGTTATAATTAATGCAGTAATTTATAATAAGGGTATGCTTTTTTAGAATGAAATATCCGAAAATACAATAAAGGAATGGTACTTTAAATGTTAGACAAGTTTTATAAGCAGTTTAAAAGCGGTACAGACATCAGAGGCGTAGCAAGCGAGGGCGTTGAGGGTCAGCCCGTAAACCTTACCGATGATGTTGTGGCAAGAATGGCAGACGGCTTTGTGCTTTGGCTTTCAAAAAAGGTCAGCAAAGCGCCTGAAGCTCTTACAATTTCTATCGGTCGTGACAGCCGAATTTCCGGCCCGCATATAGTTTCAATTTGCAGTGAGCGTTTTAAACGCTGCGGAGCAACCGTGCTGGATTGTTCGCTTGCATCTACTCCGTCGATGTTTATGACAACCGTTGACCTCGGTTGTGACGGTGCTTTGCAGATTACCGCAAGCCATCACCCGTTTAACAGAAACGGTCTAAAATTCTTCACCCGTGAGGGCGGTCTTGAGGGCAGTGATATCGAAGAAATCCTTGAGTATGCACAAAACGGCGAATCACCTGCCGAAAATTCTTGCGGCGAAATCAAAAAAGTTGATTATATGACCGATTATGCAAAGGGCCTTTGCAAAAAAATTAAAGAAGAAGTAAATGCGGAGGATTACGATCATCCGCTTAAGGGCTTTAAGATTGTAGTTGATGCAGGTAACGGTGCAGGCGGTTTTTATGCCGATAAGGTACTTTCTGTACTCGGTGCGGATACAACAGGCAGTCGCTACCTTGAGCCTGACGGAATGTTCCCGAACCATATTCCGAACCCTGAAGACGCAACAGCTATGGCGTCAATCTGCGAGGCGGTAAAAGAGGCAAATGCCGACCTCGGCGTAATTTTTGACACTGATGTTGACCGTGGCGGCGCAGTAGACAACAAGGGCAATGAAATTAACCGTAACCGCCTTGTTGCTGTAGCGGCTGCCATTGCACTTGAGGGTAACGAGGGTGGTACTGTTGTAACCGACTCTATCACTTCTTCCGGTCTTAAGGAATTTATTGAAAACACACTCGGCGGTCAGCACTACCGCTACCGCAGAGGATACAAGAATGTTATTGACAAGGCGCTTGAGCTCAACGCACAAGGCATTAACTGTCCGCTTGCTATTGAAACCTCAGGTCATGCCGCAATGAAAGAAAACTATTTCCTTGATGACGGCGCATATCTCTGCACCAAGATTATTATTAAAGCGGCTCAAATGCGCAAAGAGGGCAAAGAGCTTGACGAACTTACTGCGGCGCTTAAAGAACCTGTTGAAAGTAAAGAAGTCAGATTCAAAATTCTTGAGTCCGATTTCAGAGCCTGCGGCGAAAAGATTATCAATGACCTTACCGCATATGCAATGGCGCAGAACGGCTGGAATGTTGCAAACGATAACCGTGAGGGTATAAGAGTATCATTCGATAAGGATAACGGTGACGGTTGGTTCTTGTTAAGACTTTCAGTGCACGACCCGATTATGCCGCTGAATATTGAGAGTGATTCGGTAGGCGGCGTAGATATTATTTACAACAAACTTAATGAGTTTTTAAAGACTACAAGCGG